>LFTM01000213.1 GCA_001513505.1 Clostridiales bacterium DTU092
GTATACTTCCGATTATCCACTTATCAGGGTTCTGAGCCTTACACTCAACTACCGTTTGATAATCCCGGGGGTTTGAAAAGTCGGGAAACTCGTAAGTATCATAGTCTTCCACGTCTTCCAGTACACCCTTTACCACTTCACCTTTAGAAGTGGAATCAATTCTTCCCCAGATGTTTCCCCACTCGTCTGTCATTTCCCATCGTGTATCGTCTATTTTTTTCCACGGAGTGGCATAGGTTTTTACCGTATTACCACACCACACAACATCTGAATCATCAAAAGATCTTGCCACCCGCTCAGGCCCGCTGTATTCCAGAGTCCTTAAAACTATCTCCCTTGAATTCACAATCCCCCGCCTCCCAAACCTTAATTGTTCACAGACATAAGCCTGTCGGATATAGAGCAGACAGACACTTTACTTTAGAAAATACTTCAGTACTGATAATGCCGCCGGCCCATCCTTTTCTATATCCTTTGTACCTGCTTCAACGCTGACCCGGGCCTGATATCCTGCTTTCTTTAATGCATCAAAAAAGGCATCGTAAGCATCTTCAGACGGATCCATAGGATATACCCTGCCGTTACTATTGGCTATATGTAAATGGGCAATATCCTTGCCAGCCTGTATCAATACATCCATTGGCTCATTTTCTCTCCTCATATGGTAAAAATCAGCCGTAATCTTTATGTTTGCGTGATCAACGTCCCGTACAAACTTAAGCCCTTCCTCCACCGAATTAATTATATTGGTTTCAGCTCTATTCAGCGGTTCCACAGCAATTATTATGCCGTATCGGCCAGCCACATCCCCAATTGTCCTGGCAACCTCGACAAGCTGATTCCAGGCTTTTTCCCGGTTGAAACCGTCGGGAATCCTTCTCGATCCACCGCTTCCAAACACGACAACCTTTGCTCCAAGCAGGGTTATCCTATCAAATGCCCGTTCAAGATACGATTGTATTTCGCCTATATCCACTCCGGGTCCTGTAAGCTTTATGTGTCCGGGAAACAGTACATTGAAAGCCTCACATTTTATGCTGCTGTCATCAACCTGCCGTGCTATCCGATCAAATTCATCATGATCGAGTTGAACAATTCCGGTTACTGAAGACTCAACATAATCAAAGCCCATGTTTTCAACCATTTTTATATTCTCAGCTGAGGTACAAATACCTATATTCATATTATTATACACCTCATGTTCACTATATGCTTTGAAAACTTACTCTGCATGGTTCCTCCATATAATTAATATGCAAGCCTTCAATAAGTCCCTTCCACATCCATAACCCTGTCTTCAGTTACATCTTTATTGAGAGTTGAACTCTCAATTCTCTCTTTGAGTTTTTCGTAAAACAGATCTTCGTCTATCGGCAGTTCTACCCAATCATCAGTCCATGAGGACAGGTGCATGGCATTTGATATGGTAAGACCGTTTATACCTTCTTCGCCTGGAGACAGCAACGGTGTACCTTTCAAGATACCGTTAACCCAGTTTGCAGTGATTCCCTGATGAGCTGTTTCTTTACCATATACGGGTATTTCACATTTCCAGCACTCAGGAGTTCCGAACCCACCTTTATACTCCCGGTTGAACTGCCGTTCCGGTACTCTTAGACGCCAAAATGTCAGTTTGCCGTTCTCCATTACTATCTTGCCCCGATCTCCGGAAATCTCAAGACGGTTGGTCCCCGGAGCTTCACCTGTAGTGGTTATGAACACGCCGGTAGCCCCATTTTCATATTCCATGTAAGCCGTAACATCGTCTTCAACTTCTATATCGTGATATTTGCCATACGAACAGAAAGCCCGTATACGCGCAGGCATACCGCAAATCCACTGCCATAGGTCCAGGTTGTGCGGACACTGATTTATAAGTACTCCACCGCCTTCACCGGCCCAGGTAGCTCTCCATCCACCTGAATCATAATAACTCTGTGAACGGTACCAGTCGGTGATGATCCAAATAATCCGTTTAATATCTCCAAGTTCTCCGGATTTTACTAAATCCCTCAGTTTTTGATATATGGGATTTGTACGTTGATTATACATTATGCCAAATACCTTGCCGCTCTTTTTTGCCACTTCATTCATTTCTTTTACCTGTCTGGTATACACGCCAGCCGGCTTTTCAATCAGTACATGCAGCCCGTGGTTAAAGGCTTCGATAGCCAGAGGCGGATGGTCATAGTGTGGAGTGGCAATCATAACCCCGTCTACAGACTTGGACTCGAACAAGTCCTTAGCATTCTCAAACAATTGAACGCTCTCTCCAAAATTATTCTTAGCCCATTCAAGTCTTTTAGGATTTATATCACAAACCGCTGTAAGTTCAGCGTTAGGTATCTCCCCTGCAGCAATGTATCTGGCATGTGCTGAACCCATAGTACCTATGCCTATTATACCGATTCTAACCTTATCCATAATCCACCCTACCTTTCGATGTTTGATAGAATTTTTTTCAATGCATTTGCCGCTGTCGCAAATTGTTTTGGACCCCCTTCAGGCAAATCAGGATCTACAATTCCCTTTTCCAACTGGCTAAATCCAACAAAGTTCCCCAGGTGGGGCTCCAGGGAAAGGAAGCCTTCAAAGTTACTCTGATAAAGCGCAGTCAGAATCTCATTTAACTTTCCATCGCCGTACCCGGCAGGAACTACACTGTGATCACTGTAAAGCGCATCTTTAATATGCATATACTCTATGTATTCTTTTAACATATTAAAAGCATGCGGATAGGTCTCAACGTCACATTGAACGAAGTTGGCAGGATCAAAAACTGCTTTTACATAATCGCAACCCAGGGTTTTAAACAAATCCAGACAACGTTCGGCTGTGTCACCGTAAATATCCTTTTCATTCTCATGAAGAAGTACAAGTCCTGTACCCCTGGCTGCATCCAAAAACTCATTCCATCGCCGCATTACTTCATCTCTGTACTTCTCAGGCTCTTCGCCTTCGGGAATATAGAAGCTGAACATACGGATATAACGGGTCTCCATAATTTTAGCAATCTCTATGGTATGCTTAAACAGTTCCAGATGAGGTGCAAAGTCATCACGTATACCAATCTTGCCGATAGGTGAACCTATTGCAGAAATACCGAACCCTCTTTCGAATATTTTCTTTTTTAACTCCTTTACTTCATCCAGGGAGTACTCAACGATGCTTTTTCCATAAACACCTCGTAATTCTATGTATTTGATTTCATGCTCATCAAGCACATCCATCTGAATCTTCAAATCCGGATCAATTTCATCAGCAAAAGCCGACAGAACAAAACCGGCCAAATCAAATCACCCCCGAAAAATACTGTTACAATTTTCAAGCATTAAGCCCAAGTTTCTTTAAATTGTTCAGGCTTATAGCAAGGCTTTCAAAAGGATCCCTCTGACATACATCCTGTTCCACCAATGCCCATTCTACGCCAATCTCAGTGCACGCTTTAATTATGTCCTGCCAGTTTAGATTACCTTCTCCAATCTCAGTCATTATGGGTTGAAAACTGTTGCTGTCTGCACCCATATCCTTGAAATGAACAACCTTCATACGTCCCTTAACTTTCTTAATCCAGTCGACGGGATTCGCTCCACCGGCTTGTACCCAGTATGTATCGATCTCAAAGTCAAAAACATCGGGATCGGTCTCGTTAAGAAGAATCTCCAGCCCGGTTACACCATCAAATTTCACGAACTCAAAATTGTGGTTGTGGTATATAAATCTTAAGCCGTTATCCGCCAGAATCCGTGCAATCCCGGATGCTTCTCTGGCAAACTTTACATAACCCTCGACGCTCTTTGCATACTCTGCAGGCATGGCACCCAGACCCACATACTTACAGTTCCAGAGCTTGTGCTGCTCAATTACATCCTCAATATCATTTTTTAGCCTGTCATAGCTTACATGAGTAGCACAAATGATCAAACCTTCAGCATCCATAATATCCTTGACCTGCTGGTGTGTAATAGGGCCAAACCCCGATACCTGAACGGCATTATATCCTATCTGTTTTATCTTTTTCATACTTGCAGCAATATCTTCAGGTGTCCTTGTGAACTCTCTGATGGTAAACAACTGAGCCCCTACAGTTGGCTTATTCATCTTAATTATCATCCCTTCTATATGATATGGTTTTATTTAAATATGTATTAAATTCCCTGTAGAAGACGACTTATATATGGCATCGATAATCTTTATGGATTCCATAGCCTCTTCTACAGATATAATACTCCCCAAATCCTCGTTCAAAATGCCGTTGTAAAATCTCTGAATTAAATCCGCATGACTCTTCCCCCAGTAGGATTTGTATGACGTCTCTCCACCGTTTTCATTTGCAATACAGTTACAGTAACCATCCTGTTCAACATATAGCTTTTCATCGTATAACCTGAGTTTGGCCTTCTCGCAGTCAATTTCTATTTCCACCGGTGAATTAGTGGTATAGCAGTTTGTGGCATAGAAAACCCCTCTGGCTCCATTATTAAAAAAAAGCGTAGCATGTGCCGTATCCTCTACTTCAATAACATTGCCAAGCAAATGGGTTGATACACTCCCCCTAACGGCCTCTACGCCTCCACCTAACCACTGCATAAGATCAATTGTATGAATAGACTGATTTATGAGGACTCCTCCACCCTCCGTGGCAAATCTGCCTCTCCATCCACTTTTGGTGTAATAATCTTCATCTCTAAACCAGGTTACAATTCCTTTAACCCCTTTAACGGCACCAACAACACCGCTGTCAATCATTTCTTTCGCCTTCTGAGATGTTTTATTAAAACGGTTTTGAAAACAAACCCCGACATAACGTCGAGACTTCTCTCTTGCATCTATTATCTCTTCAGCCTCTTTGATATGTATAGACACCGGTTTTTCTATCAGGACATGTTTCCCGGCCAATAAAGCTTGTACTGCCATTTCAGCATGAAGATAATGCGGAGTACATATATGTACAACATCAACAGCATCGTCTTTTATTGCATCAATATAGTCTGTGTACCACTTGCAATTATAATTCTGTGCAGAAGTATATGCTTTGTCCCTTTGTATATCTGCCACACAAACCAGATGACTTAACTTACTGCCGGTTACCGCATCTGCATGTACATTATGAATGCTACCACATCCTATTATTGCTACTCCAAGTTTATCCATTTTTTCACCTCAATAAAAAATACTATTATAACGAAATGCACAGTTGCTGTGAATTATATATACATGAAATCGATTACTTTTATTATAACATGGCTGATTATCGTGTCAACATACCCTGATGCTGTGAAGACGACGGCGGCATCTTTATGCGCCTTCTTAATATTATTCAGAAAACATCAACAACTGACCAACTGCTTTAGTACGGGTCCAACTGATTCAGCGATTACCAGCTCACCTTTTATCACCACAGGCTCCATACGGGGTTGTGATGCATTTTCAATATTGTAAATCAGAAGCTTTGCAGCTTCCCGTCCAATTCTATCAGCATCCTGGCGTACTGTTGTTAATCGTGGTGACATAAGCCTATCAAACAAGACACCATCATATCCGGCTATTGAAATATCATACGGGATCCTTAAACCTGCCTCTCTTATAGCTTCAACTGCACCGTATGCACTAACATCATCAGGAAGAAGGATACATGTAGGCCTGTCTTCCAACTGCAAAAGTTTTTCGGTTGCAATTCTTGTAGTAAGAGGATTAGTATATAAACTCTCCAGCATATATTCCCCTCTGACTTCCAGCCCTAATTCCTTCATTGTTTCCACATACCCTTTTATACGCTGCCGTGTTACATAGGAATCGGTACCGTGGATATACGCTATTTTTTTATGGCCCATTGAGTGTACATAGCGGACCAGCTCCGCCATGTCATTTCTATTGTCAGATAACACACAGCCACGATCTTTAAAAATATGATCTATGCTTACAACCGGGACATCACTGGCAGCAAGCTGCTGAACCTCAGGATCATCCGGTTCTACACAGGCTATACACACTCCCTCTATCCTTCTGAATTTACAGTTCTGCAGCAATGTTATGGTTTGAGCGCCCCAGCGTCTGTTTATAAAGGTTATATTATAGCCGTTATTTTCAGCTTCACTTTTAATACCGTTAAGTACATGGGAAAAAAACTGGTGTGTTAGTCCGTTATTTTGATCATCCACGAACAGAATTCCAATATTGTAAGTCCGGTTTGTCTTTAATGCACGCGCATGAGCATTTGGTATATAACCAAGCTCCCTGGCAGTCTCAATTATCAGATTACGGGTTTTTTCGCTTACATCGCTGTACCCGTTCAACGCTTTACTTACCGTTGATACCGATAAACCGCATTTTCGCGATATATCTCTGATGGTTATCATGATCATACCATCCTTCTATCATGTAATAATATTATGGACACACAACTAATCCCATATGGAATCCATCTTCTCTTTAATTCTTTTTTTTCTTTCCGCCGTTTCATCATAGTCTATTTTTATCCTGCCGCCCTGCACAATCAATACAAAGCCTTCCCGTGCATCTTCAGGCAGTTTTGTCTTTTCAATATTGACC
The DNA here is from genome assembly GCA_001513505.1 of Clostridiales bacterium DTU092. Classification (GTDB taxonomy): domain Bacteria; phylum Bacillota; class Clostridia; order Caldicoprobacterales; family Caldicoprobacteraceae; genus DTU074. The sequence goes on from LFTM01000213.1 coordinate 6,553, forward strand.
ATATTCATATTTTCATCTTCACAAACCGCGTAATCACCTTCAAACCTGTCTATTATTAAACGCATCTTTTTAATCCTCCACCAGACTGTACAACTCGATCCGCTCTCCGTCGCTTGTCGCAATAATAGTTCCCACTTCGTCAGTCCTGTATATTTCAATGCCAGCTTGTCTGAGCCTGGCAATTGTTTCAGGTGCCGGATGTCCGTATTCGTTATCTTTCGAAACCGATATAACAGCCAGCCGGGGTTGTACAGCGTTCAAAAACTTCTCCGATGTCGAATACTTGCTGCCGTGATGACCGACTTTCAGCAGATCCGCCTTCAGCTCATACCCCTTTTCAATCATTTCGTGTTCTGATTCAAAGCCTGCATCCCCGGTAAACAAAAATGCCGTGTCTTTGTACTGGAATTTTATTACAACCGAATAATCATTAACATCATCATAATTACTGCTGTTTGGAGCCAGTATGATAAACTCACCATCCCCCATAGGATACTTGGTACCCGGCACTGGTGAGGTAACTTTTAATCCTTTCTTCATTATTGCGTCAATCATGTCCTCAAAGGTCCTTGTACTGTGTTCCACCTTAGGCATGATTATCTTCTTTATATCAAATTCATCAATTACTGCATCCATCCCGCCTATATGATCTTCATGGGGATGAGTTGCTATAACATAATCCAGGGTATCTATCCCAAGAGCCTTTATAAATTCTACCACCAGTTCACTGTCACCGTTATTACCTGCATCAATCAGCATTGCCTGATCCTTTGCTTTGACTAAAACACTATCAGCCTGCCCTACGTCGATAAAGAAAACGGCCAAATCAGCATCTGCTATTTCAGCCGGTTGCGTGCCATTTGGAGTTATACCCTTATCGGAAGGCGCAAAAACATCACCATCAGATATCTTTAATACTGCAAAAATAATAAAGACTATAAGTATTACAAGCCACTGAGGCGTTTGTCTTCTCCTTTTCAAGCTCCCTACACATCCTTCAATTCAGCCGCATAAGGCCATATTTGTCATTTTAATTTCTATTCCAATCGCATCCCAGGGGAAAACTGTACGTCTATTTTACCATATTTTCAAGGATAGCGGTTAATGCATTTATTAAATGTATATTTTTACATAACATTGCAAGTTATAATAATATCCTGCTATTGGCTTATTCCGGTCCGGGTAAATTCTGTAAATACAATAGGAATATTTTTCCTGTCTTTTTCTTTTATATCATCTGACACACTATACTCCCTGAGATTACCCCTAAAAATAATATTACCATTTATATTAAGCAAGTCCTGGGGTCTGACAAGGTTTCTCGGTTTCCCGTAATCTATTATTCCGCTCTCTTTAACTATATGGTAAACAAATTCCGAGCATAAAAACCTGTGCTCGTGATATGCTGCCCTGTTAAGTAAATTGTAAAGGAGTCCTCTATAGTTATATTTATAAAGCTTGCTATTTGCAATAAAATAGTCTAAATGTGCCTTGACCAAATCATACTGCTCTTTGGTCACTTCAATCTCAATTATAGCGCCGTACAGGATTTTGCCAAATTTATACGCTCCACTATTTATATCCTCTTTAACAAACCTTCCAATGAAGGGATTGCGAGTATACTTTCTCCCAAAGCTATACATATATTCCAGTTTTTTATCCAAAGAGATAGCGGCATGGGTAAATTCATCTTTTTTAAACATCCGTATAAGTCTGGATATCACTGTATTTACTCTTGTAAGAACTATATATAAATAATATTTTTCCATGTACACAACTCCATGTATAATTTTAATACACTTATTATAATATATAGAATTTGAATTTGATAGATAATTTTATTAAACCACCAGTAAAAAATCAAACATCATAAATCAACTTACATCTGCATATAACCGTTGTAGAAATATGGAAATCAATACTTAATGTATTTAGCAGTCATAGACGGATGTCAACCCATTCTTCTATTTGTACAAAAAAAATACAGAGAAACCCAATCTTAAACCGTGATTGAGCTTCTCTGTATAATTACATAGTCATATATTCTATTTTTTATCTCTAAAGCTTTTTAGCAGCCTTAAATAGTGATTTGCTTCACGTAACGTGTGATCACCCAGTAATGGAATAATAATGGATCTAATCCTGCATCCCAGCAGTCCCCTGGTTGCCTGTGCCTTGAAATCCCGTATTCCTTGTGTAGCCTTCAAACTTTCGGCAGTAACCTTTTCTATTGGCAACGCCTTTCTTTCCGCTGCCTTGGCTTCTACTATCAGCCTGTCAAATATATTTCCAAAATCATTTGCTATATTAAACAGATCCTCCTCCGTCGGGTCCAGCAGCCCCCGGATAAACTTCGCATGTTCACCCATTATCCTGTTCCAGAACAGTTCCTGTTCCAGAATTCCATTATCAATATTGACATTCTCCCGCCTTTGAATTCTTTGAACCATTCTTAAATATAGATTGGCTTCTCTTAAAATATGCTCAATCAATAATGGATAATTAAAGGTAAACATATTACAGGATAGCATATTGGATAAAACGGTGTTTTTAAACTTTATCAATCCGCTGATCAAGTCCATAGCCTTTTCGTTAAGATCAGCCACCCTCTGTTCAAGCCTGCGATTGTCTTTAATTGAATCTCCTGCTGATAACCCGGCTTCAGCACGAGTTAATTCGGTTGGTATACGAACGCCCGTAAAGAATGAAGAAACTTCTTCCGCATCAAGGGTGTATGGTGTTACCACCTCGCCTGACCGAAGCACCTGGGGACTGACAACACCATCAGAAAGCAAAATTACATCTTTTAAAAGTTCATCAAAAGCTCTTCTGAAATCATCTGCCCGTTGGGCAAATTTCGCATCTCTTGGTGTAAAACCTAGCTGGAGAAAAAATGAATGTTCCTTCATGATCCTTGCAAAAAAAAGATGTATATCCAGTGAACGCTGAACAAAATCAATATTTGAAAACATTGCTTATCTCCCATTAATAAATACTCTTGTGATGCTATTATTTTATGCTTGTAGTATATTACTTGTGATATATCAAATGCTATATTACAGTATTTATTGCTTTTGAAAACTTGACAGTATTTCCTTCGCAAAAAATTATATGTCAGCCGGAAACGTTTATAAGTTAAGAACTGATACAGCCCGGTAATAGAGATTCTTTGATCTTAAATAAACCGGAAGGAGTAAAATTTGGAGATTATTGGTGGTAACAATACCTGATATTAGCTGAAGTATATTTAAAAGCATATATTGGGGCTTGATTATAAACCCTTTTGCATTTAACATTTATATAACAGCTGTTTCATTTTTGGTACGACCGCTTTCAAAATAAAATGATAAGGTGGTGTTTCTATGCTGGAGATATTCAGAGAATTCCGCAAAAAGCCCGATTATGAAAATCAATACATAACCCAGATTAATCGTGAGCCATCCCATTTCCCCTGGGGTGCATATGAGAATAAAAATCAGGCAAGGCTGGGCGAGCAATCAAAGTACATTCTGTCCCTTGATGGTGAATGGAGTTTCTTATTGGTTGACAGTCCAAAAAATTTGCCCCCTGGCTTTTATAAACCGGATACCGACATATCGGAATGGGGCAAAATAAAGGTACCCGGAAACTGGGAACTGCAAGGATATGACAAACCCGTCTATGTTAATACCCTCTACCCTTTTAAGAAAGATGCGGAGGGTCAGAGATATCTGCTGGAAATCAGCCAAAAAGATGACTATGATATCTACAAAAAATACAATCCCCCTTATGTTCCGGAAGAGAATGCCTGTGGCATATACCGGAGAACCTTTGTGTTACCTGAATCGTTTGACGGCAGGCGCATATTTATAAATTTCAAAGGTGTTGAATCCGCATATTATCTATGGATCAATGGACATCCTGTGGGTTATTCCCAGGATAGTAAACTGCCTTCGGAATTTGATATTACCGATTATCTGGTTCCGGGAGAAAATCTTATTACAGTGCTGGTATTGAGATTCTGTGACGGCACCTGGCTCGAGGATCAAGACTATTTCCACCTGTCAGGCATATATAGATCGGTGGCCCTGATAGCCAAACCGGAATTGCGCATTCAGGATTTTAAAGTGGATGCAGAACCGGATGGCCGGGACGGAGGAATTGTCAGAGCCCGATGTTTTGTCAATAGAACCAAAGGTTTTGCCGACTCCCAGATTAAGCTTTCTCTTTATGACCGTGATGGTAAGTTACTGGCTGAATCCACCAGGCCGGTTGACACTACCACTCCAATTTACGGCATGGGTTCGGGATGGAGATATAAAGGAATGCGTCCCATCAGCGAATCAGCATTTTTTGAAATAAAGGTTGATAACGTATTGCCCTGGAGTTTTGATAAGCCTAACTTATATAGGGCAGTATTTACTTTAATAGATGGCAATGGCCGTGAGACTGATTTTGAGGCATGTAATGTCGGTTTCAGAAAGATATCCATTGAAAACAACGTTATCAAGCTAAACGGCAAGAGGGTTGTATTCAGAGGTGTAAACAGGCATGAACATTATTGGCTGACAGGACGAACTGTAACAAAAGAGCATATGACAGAAGAAATTAAGTTAATGAAAAAACTCAATTTCAACGCTGTCAGGACCAGCCATTATCCGGACGATCCTGTATGGTACGACCTGTGTGATGAATACGGACTAATGGTAGTATGCGAGACCAACCTGGAAACGCATGGAGTAGCCGGCAATATTACCAATAATCCTGAGTGGGCCGAGGCAATGCTGGAACGGGCACGTCGTATGGTACTGACTCATAAAAATCACCCGTCCATAGTCTCCTGGTCTCTGGGCAATGAGTCGGGATACGGGCCCGGACATGCAGCCATGGCCAATTGGATAAGAGAGTACGACAACACAAGACTGGTTCAGTATGAAAACAATGATCCCGGACCTATCGCCAGTGACATAAAATGTACCATGTATCCGCCTATGGAACTGCTCGAATATATGATCGCTGATAATAATGACAGGCGGCCGATAGTGCTTATTGAGTATGCCTATCAGATAACCAATTCCAGCGGCAGCTTTGAGCTGTTCAATTACCTTGCTGAGAAGTATGAAATATTCCAGGGAGGTTTTGTATGGGACTGGCAGGACAAATGCCTGCCGGCTGTTAATGACAAAGGCGAAACCTTCTTTGGGTTTGGTGGTGATTGGGGTGAGGATATAACCGACTGGGTATGTCCCTGTTACATGTGCGCAAACGGAGTTGTTTTAGCAGATCTTACACCCAAACCCAGTGCCCTGGAACTAAAACAGGGTCAGGCACCTATAATCATAGAAGCTGTAGACAAAGATAAAGGTGAATTTGTAATAAAGAACCGGACCCATGACATAGGCTTTGATGAACTGTCCCTTGACTATGAAATTCTGGTCTATGGAAAGAAGGTTGGCGAAGGAAAAATCTCTTTGCAGTCCAGCCGTATATCTGACGGTGATATTGTATTTAATGTTGATCTATCACCTGTGCAGGATGAAACTCACGAAGTATACGTCAACTTTAGTATAAAGACGGCTGTAGATTATCCATGGGCTGATAAAGGTCATGAGATAGCCATGTATCAGTTTGAAATAAAGGGACCGGCGCCTGTCATTCCCAGGCTGTACTCAGACGGAGAAGAACTGAGTATTGAGAGCAATGATAATCTGCTGACGGTCAAAGGAAAAGACTTTAAAGTAACTTTTGACTGTAACGATAACTGTATTGTAAGTTATGAGAAAAACGGCAAGGAATATATGTTGAAGGGTGGCATGGAAAACTTTAGCCGCGGCAGATCCGGTCTTCATTTGGAAAGTAAATGGTGGGGCGAAGCCAACGAACTCTGGTCATCCTTTGAACCTGGTAAGCTTAATCGTCAACCTTTGGAAATGGACTACGGAATCAGTGCTAAGGATGGCAGCGCTAATATAGTATTTACCAACAAAATAAGCGGAGATAAAGGTGATATATACAGTAAGATATCCTATAGAGTCTATAAGGATGGAGGCATTCAGGTCAACGCCACTATAGACATAGACAGTAATTTTGTACATGTTCCCAGAGTGGGAATCGGCTTTGTTGCTCCTAAGGGTTTTGAAAACCTGCATTGGTATGGCAGAGGACCCGGCGAGAGCTATTGTGACAGGAAACTGTCGGCACCGGTAGGAGAATATAGTTCCACCGTTGAGGACACCCATTTTCCCTTTGTTCCCGTGAGCCATAACGGTAGTCACGCGGATACAAGATGGTTTACTTTACGGGATAAGGACGGCAGAAGCATAACCTTTACCGGTTCCCTGTTTACCTTCGATGTACACCATAATACCGTGGAAGACTATTGGAAAACGGATCATGAACATGAACTTATCCGCCGGGAAGAGGTCTATATAAATATTGACGGAGCCATGGCCGGAATTGGCGGAAATATGGCCTGGTCAACACAGTTGGATGACAAAGACAAAGTCTTTGCCGGAAAGCATTGCTTTGAGTTTTATATCAGCTTCAGCTAATTCTGTTTACGATAATTTAACTAACCTATAAAGGATTTTGTTCCCTGGAGAAACAAATAAAACGGTCTTGTTAATAAAAACGGGTTACAGACTTTTAATTCCACCTGTAAGGGTTGGATTGAAGCCTGTAACCCGTTTTTTGCTGATATTCCACTTATTCTTCATTTATCAATCTTTGTGCCATTAATCAGCGCATGCATTACAAATTGCCGGGTTATACTACAAAATGGGTGATGAAGCTGTGTTTAGCAGAATAAAAAAACAATTAGGATTAGGAAAGCAACCGAATAATAGTATTACTACGGAGACAGATGGACCATTATCCCCGAATATTGATAAGGTAAAAGAAAGACTGAACATAACTTTTTCTGAATGCAGCGATTATGTTCAAAGAGAGATTGTCTGCGGTGAAGATAATGACATTAAAATACTGGTCTCATATATAGAAGGATTGGTTGATAAGAAACTGTTAAACCAGGATGTAATCCGCCCTATACTCAATTATTTTTCGGATACAGACAGATCCGGCAGGGCAAAGTCTGTATATCAGCTTATAAAAGAATGTATCATAAGCAATAATGAAATTCATGAAATTGTAAACATGTCACAGGCTGTATACAGAATTGTGTCAGGTGATGCGGTGCTTTTTTTAAACGGCAGCAAAATCGCACTGACCGTTGGTGTTAAAGCACCGCCAGGCAGACAGGTAGATGAGCCCGATACCGAAGTTTCCATAAGGGGATCCAGGGAAGGATTTGTTGAGAACCTTTCCACAAACATGGTTCTCATACGGAAAAGGATTAAAAATCCAAATCTGAAATTCGAGATGATACAACTGGGTACTCAAACAAACACCGATATCTGTATATGCTATATCAAAGGTATAGCCAATGATGAAATAGTCAACGAGGTACGAAGAAGAGTTATAAAAATAAGTAGCGACGCTATTCTCGATACCGGTTATATAGAACAGTACATAACCGATAACAAGCTGACCCTATTCCCTCTTGTGGGAAACAGCGAAAAATGTGATAAGCTGGTATCAAAACTGCTGGAAGGCAGAGTTGCGATATTGTGCGACGGTACTCCGTATGTCCTGACAGTTCCTTATCTGTTTATAGAATCTTTACAGACAGCCGACGATTATTACGATAATGCCTTTTTTGCCTCATTCATGCGCCTGCTCAGGTTGTTTGCGCTGTTTATATCCACCATGTTACCAGCCTTATATGTAGCACTGGTCAGTTTCCACCATGCTGTAATACCATTTAAGCTTATAATTACACTGGCAGCCTCGCGACAGGGAGTTCCGTTTTCGCCTTTTGTGGAGGCTATATTGATGATAATGGCTTTTGAGCTTTTACGGGAAGCAGGGGTGCGTATGCCCAGGACAATAGGACAGGCGCTCAGCATTGTAGGAGCTATAGTGTTGGGTGAAGCATCGGTTGCTGCCGGAATCGCAAGTAACCTAATGGTAATCATTGTTGCCATAACCGCCATATGCAGCTTTATAACCCCGCCCCTTAGCAGGACAATCATGTACATTCGTTTCATTTTGTTAATAATTGCTAATTTTTTTGGTTTTCTGGGAATTTCTCTGACTGTAGTGGTTACCCTCTTACACTTGTGCAGGCTGCGCTCCTTCGGGGTTCCATATATGACACCATTTTCCCCGCTTACTGCAAGTGATCTTAAGGATTCTTTTATCATGGTACCAATATGGGCAATGTTAACCCGTCCCAAAGCACTTTTTGAGGGAGAAACAGAAGATAAAGCGGGAATAAAGCGTCAGGAGGCGAACAGAATAAGTGAAAACTAATAAGCTGGCCATTATATTTGTGTTGTCAATACTGCTGGCGGGTTGCTGGGACAACACGGATTTAACCGATATCAACATAGTAACTGCCCTGGGAATAGATAAAGATGAAGATGGAAAAATTATTGTAACGGTACAGGTGGTTGAACCTGCTGCCGTGCCGCTGACATCTTCAAGCAATGGAGGAGGAGCGGGTCAGACTAAACCGGTATCCGTTAAGTCATATAAAGGTGAAACCATTTACGACGCCTTAATAAGCATGAAATCAATAGTTGATAAACGGCTGTTTCTAAGCACAGTCCAGGTTTTGGTACTTGGAGAGAGGTTTTGCAAAGATGGTATCAATGATGCCCTTGACTATCTTCATAGAAATAATCAAGCAGAGTATCTGGCCGATGTACTGGTTGCAAGAGGTACAAGCCCCGAACAAATTTTGAACATACAGGCTGACATGGATGTTATTTCAGCATTGTATATAAAGGGAACGGTAGAAAACACAGCTGTAAGGGCAAAAGTAGAACGGAAAATGTTAATAGAATTATTCAAGGAAATAAAAAATAAATGCAGGCAGATTACAATTGGACAAATCACAAAACTAGACGGCAAAACGGTTAAAACAGAAGGCACAGCTGTATTCAGGGATGGCAAACTGGTAGGATGGTTGGACCAATATCAAACACGGGGTTATTTGTTTGTAGCAGATAAGGTCGGAAATCCTGTTATCAGTTTTTCGGCACCCGAGAGTAAAATATCGATAGAAATAATACAATCAACCGGAAAAAAGAGTGTTATATTCAAAAATGGTGAACCAGCCAGGCTGTCCGTCCAAATTCGCCTTGAAGGAAATATAGGTGAATACATAGGGAAAGAAATGCTTAGCAAGCCTGAGGACATACACAAAATAGAAAAAATGTTAAGCGAGGAAGTTAAAAAGGAAATCAATATGGCACTGAATAAAGCCCAGAAGGATTACTCCAGTGATATTTTTGGATTCGGTGAATACGTACACAAATATTATCCGAAGTACTGGAAAAAAGCAATGGATGAATGGAATGATGTCTTCAGCCGACTGCCAGCTGATATCAGGGTAGAAGCAAAAATCAGACATACAGGACTTATAAAAAGCCCGATGAAGAAAGATGAATGATAGCTATGAATTACAGCATGTTTATAGTTGTACTATTATTTACCATTTTAACATTATATGATTTATGGAGATTTGTAAGAAAAAAAGAATCTGTAAAGGTTCTTATTGTTTTCATTATCATTATGGTATCAAGCCTTATTATAGGAGTGCTGCTGGCAACTGGCAGAAGGCCTGCCAGCCCATCAGAATTGATCGATCGGTTACTTAAAATGATGGGAGTGATTAAGTGATGGGAAAAACCAGAATATCAGGTATACAGTTATTCCTGCTCATTACAGGTTTTCTTCTTGGAAGCAGATTAATCATAAGTCCGGCATCCGAATCAAAAACCGATGGATGGCTGTCCATACTTATAGCCGGTGCCGGTGGTATATTGCTGGTGACAATGTATGCATCAATTGCATTACTGAATCCTTCCAGGACACTGGTTGAGATTTTAAGGGATCGATTTGGAAAGATTATAGGCACTATAGTGGCTATATCCTATATATGGTACTTTACGCATTTAGCTGGACTTGTATTTAGAGATTTTGGGTCCTTCCTGGTGACAACCACATATCCCCGGACACCTATGGAGGTCATTATTGCTATATTTGCTTTAACAATAATATATGCTGTTAACAGCGGTATAGAAGTCATGGGAAGAATAAGCGAAATTCTTGTACCCATTGTTCCGGTTTTGTCACTTATTATCGGTGCAAGTATTGTAACCACACATGACTTTACCGCCTTTCTGCCTGTGCTGGAAAACGGGATAAAACCCGTAATAAAAGCAAGTTTAAATCTGCTTGCCTTTCCATTTGGAGAAGCTGTTGTATTTTTAATGATATTCCCGCATCTGAATAAAATGAAAAGCTTAATAAAAATTACGACTTTCTCTACCCTATCGGTTATCGGACTGTTTCTCTATATCTTCTTCAGAAATATCATCATACTGGAAAGTCATTTTTTAGACCAGGCAACCTTTGTGCCGCATTTGACGTCTGTTCTTTTTCCGGGCTTAAACCTGGAACCTCTTTTTGGTGTTATCATGATAATAGCCGGGGGAATAAAGATTATATCCGCCATATACGCTGCTGTTATGGGTCTGAGCCAGCTCATTGGAGCAAAAGATTACAGAACATTCACAACATGTATTGTAGCATTTTCCGTTATACTTTCAATTTGGGTTCATGAAAATATATTCGAGGTCTTTAACTGGGCCGGTAATACGTGGTTCTATTATTCTATACCGTTCCAGTTTATCATCCCTTTGATACTGCTATTTTTGTCTCTGATAAAAAAAGCTGACCCAAAACCCCAAGACCTATAAAATGATTTTATGGTTAGTAATAATTATTGTCTTTTTTTATCTCCCTGTAATATTCTTCTCTTGTTAACGAGTAACACATATCATCGTAAACCTTTCCATTGTATATGGTACTTGCCCGTCTTAGAAGTCCCTCGTAATGGAAACCGCATTTTTCAATGACTCTCTGAGAACGTTTATTGTGTGGATAGTGATACACTGAAAGAAGATCTATCTTCAATTCTTCAAAGGCATATTCTATCATCTTTTTTGCAGCCTCGGTCATTAAACCCCTGCCCCAATACGGTTCTGCCAGTACATAGCCAAGCATCTTTGCGTTTTCATAATCCCGCTTTCTATCGTCATGTAAACCAATTGAACCGATAACCTTCTGTGTGTCTTTATCAACAATTGCCCATATAGATGGGTTTTCAATAAAATATTTCAGTATCTCTTTTGATTCCTGCCTGCTGGCATGTGGCTTCCAACCTGCATTAGGACCTACATTTGGATTTCTTGAATACTCATAAAAATCATCCAAATCTTCTTTTTTGAACCGTCTTAATATTAGTCTTTCAGTCTCTAATACCGGCATGGCACACCTCTTCTTAGAAAATAAATTCAGGATGCTCATTAGTTTCATCGATACCTCCGCAATCTCAAACTTTTTACGCTGTTTTAAAACAAGCAAATCCCTCTTTAATATCTCTCCGGCACTTTATAGAAAACACTTTATTCTTGCCGGCAGGATACAGAACTTATGAGCAACAAATTTGGATCAATTCATAAAACAGGTTTTTAATAAAACTTGCTTCAATCAGATAGGATGTATTTTAATTCCCTGCATAAAATAATATACCTGGAGACTTCATAAAACAATTTATTATTATACGTATATATAATACCATATGGATAAGCATTTTCAATATCCGATAATATTAATTTTTTCTAAATATTGGTTAAATAATATTGACAGAACAGGTTAATATATCTTATTATGTAGAACGTAGTTTCTATGGAGGGAAAGCAAGTTTGGAGAATAAAGTAGGCTGTTTATTAATACACGGGTTTGGAGGAAGTCCTGAAGAAATGGATCCCCTGGCTGAATACCTGCGTAATGAAGGAATTACTACTCTTTCGCCGGTGTTAAAAGGTCACACCGGCAAAAAATCGGACTTACAGGGGATTTCCTATAAACAATGGATTGAATCAGGGAAAAATGCCTTTAACGAACTGAGCAGGATGTGCAGAGATATTTTCATAATTGGTTTTTCAATGGGCGGGCTTATAGCTGCAAGCCTTCCTTACTCACAGCAGGTTAAGGGTATTGCTACACTTAATACCCCAATTTATCCCTGGAATATAGGCGGTATATTCAAAAATTTAATAAATGACGTAAAGATGGGAACTTTCGAACATTTGAGATCCTATGCCTTATCGGCTGTCAAGCTTCCATTTTCCTCATTATTTGAATTTCTTAAATTTTTACACAATGCGAAGCCTAAATTTAAAGATATAAGCTACCCCCTTTTTATCGCGCAGGCTCTGGAGGATGATGTAGTACAACCCAAAAGCGCCCTTTATATTCATCGTCATGCCCGCTCGGCTAACAAGACGTTGAAATTTTACGGGGGATCCAACCATCTTATTTGCCATAGCGCTATAGCTTCAAAGCTGTTCAGCGATGTACTTTCATTCATCCGGTGGTATAGCCACTTATAAAATTACGCGGAAAAGATTTATTCATTAAGACGATCTACGGAGGTATGAAAGAATTTTTCTCAAACCGCATACCACTTAGCCTGTGCTTTAAACATTTCGGCATATTTCCCGCCCGAATTCATGAGTTCATCATGGGTTCCTACCTCGACTATCCTGCCGTGGTCCATGACCACAATTCGATCCGCGATTTTTGCCGAACCCAACCTATGGGTAACGATAATGGCGGTCTTCCCTCTGGATATCTCTGCAAACTTCTGATAGATCCTGGTTTCTTCAATCGGATCGATGGCAGCAGTAGGTTCATCCAATACGATCATATCGTGAGCACGGTAAAATCCGCGGGCAATCGCCACTCTCTGCCATTGTCCTCCTGACAAGTCCACACCGTCAAACTCACGGGACAACATGGTTTGGTACCCATCAGGAAAGCTTCCCGAATTGGCATCCAAATCCGCCTTTTCAGCAGCTATAGTCAGTCTCTCTCCTTCTATACCGTTATCTTTGCACTCCATATCGCTTATACATATGTTTTCTCCCAGCGTCATCTTATACCGCTGATACTTCTGAAATACCGCAGATATTCCTTTGTATATTGAGCTTGGAGAAACATCTCTGCTGTCTGTTCCACCGATTAAAACATTCCCTTCTGATGGAAGGTAAAGCCCTGTCATAAGCTTAACCAGGGTGGTCTTCCCTGCCCCGTTTTCACCCACTATTGCTATTGTTTCTCCTGCTTTTACCTCGAGATTTATCCCTGATAAAGCATTTTCCCTGGCGCCCGGATAACGGAAATTAACATTGTTTAGTACAATTCCTTTCCCGGCATCAAGTTTAAGATCTTCGCCCTCACGCTCCGGCAGATCTAAAAAACGTATAAAATTTCTTACTGTACCAATATTTGTCATCAGGGTTCCAATATGTCTGCAGATAATCTCCTCCATAACGCTAAACATAAAACCTACTGAAGCAAAAACAGCGGAAAAGGCGCCGATGCTAATCTCTCCTGCCAATAACGTTGTAAATAGCAGGTATAGTACTCCACAATAGCCCGCAAGGGTAATCATTCTCATACCCAGTTCCAGCAGCCCGGTTTTTAACTCGGCATTCCAAACCTTTTTGCCGAGGAGAACAAGCACATTGTGATAAAGATCCCTGAAAAACCCAAAAGCACCAAGAATGCGGGTTTCCTTAAAGTATTCCCTGTCACATATACACCGTTCATAGTATTCAGCCTCGCGCCGGATAGGTGCTGCTTGATCCTCCAGCTTCGAATAAACAGCTCCTCTTATCAACTGTGTAATAGCCACAGGAATAAATATCAATATAATCGATATTGCCAATACAGGCTTCAGTGTATAAAGATATATACCCATAAATAAAAAGTACGGCAGATAGAAAGTGAAAATTGTAGTGCCAGTAAACAACAACCCCAGGCTGTTGGTCATACCTTCATTGGCTTTATTAATATCATCGAGAAACTCAGGATTCTCAAAGGATACGGGGTCAATGCGTGAGGCTTTCTCGTTGATTCGCATACCCAAATATCCTATCATTTTTTTGCCAAAAGTACTGGTCATAAAATTGTGGACACCATTCAGAATCTGGGAACCGATCATAGCTCCTCCCAGAACAGCAACCATCCACAGAACAGTTGCTATACCGGCCTTGCCGGCTACGGCATTGGTAACCGAATCGAAAAACAGCTGGGTTGCAAAGGTGTTGACACCCCAGGATACCCCGTGGATAACAGCTACAAGATTGTTCACTATAAAAAACACGGGACATCCGGCAAATATCATGGGCAAAAGGCGGTAAAATATATATGCCAGGGATATGTTTTTTTGTCTTTTACTCATACTATCATTGTTCATTCATACCAGCTCCTCTGGTTTTCATACATTTGAGCATAAACTCCCTCAAGAGCCATCAACTGCCGATGGTCTCCTTTCTCAATGATTCGGCCATTCTCTAAAACAAATATTTCATCCGCCAGCTTGGTTGAACCCAGACGATGACTTATGAAAATCGTAGTTTTGTCCCTGCTGATCTTCTCAAACTCTTCGTACACCCTGCTCTCACTTATAGGATCCAGTGATGCAGTTGGTTCATCCAGTATCCTGACAGGTGCGGGGTTTAGAATAGCTCGAGCCATGGCAATCCTCTGCCATTCTCCTCCCGATACATCCTGGCCTCCTTCCTTGATTTTCCCAAGCGGGGTATCCAGCCCCTGGGGCAGTTTTGCGACTGCATCATCCAGACTAGTCTTCTCAATAGCTTCCTGAATCCTGCTGGTATTATTTTCGTCCTGCATTCTGTTAACATCGCCCAGTGCTATGTTATCTTTCATGGAAATATAGTATCTGGCATAATCCTGATAGACCAGTGAAAAAAGTGCTTTTATTTCACTTTGGCTGTACTCTGAGATGTTTCTTCCATTTATTAGGATTTCCCCTTCAAAATCATCATAAAGCCCGGTCATGAGCTTTGTAATCGTTGTTTTTCCAGAACCGTTTATACCAACAAAAGCATAGTGCCTGCCCGCATCCATTCTGAATGACACGCCGTCCAGTATGTATTTATCGGTACCCGGATACTTAAAACGCACATTCTTAAATTCCAGGCTTTTGAAGACATGCGGTGGGGATACCGGAAGCTCCGTTGCCTCCTCGTCTTCCTCAAGAGCGGCAAAGTCGGTTAAATCCTTTAAATATTCCTTATATCTGGCCAATTGATCCACATGATAGGTAAGTCCCCATGACATGATCTGGACAAGTCCGAATATAGCATTAACAAGAGAAATAAACATACCTATGGTGACAGTACCGGTCAAAACAGGATTCAAAAGCACCAATACAACTAAGATCGAAATTACAGCGGTAACCAGCCCGCCGGTTTTCATCTTTATAAACCATTTTCTATCCGTCCTGAATTCAATCTTTCTTGCTGTTTCATACTGTTCATACCAGCGTTCATTAACTTTTTCACCATATCCGAAAAGCGCTCTCTCGTCCACTGCTTCTCTACCGGTTAGTATTTCTGACAGATATTCGTATTTTCTCCTGTATTTTGATACTTCACGACTTGCCTGATAGTTTGCCCGCCCGCTTTTCACAGCCAGTGCAAACAAGGGTACGGAAAAAGCACATATAAGGAGTGCAGCCCACCATACCTGGATGACGAGAAGAAACAGTAATCCCGCTATCTGAATAAGCCCACTCGCCATGGAAATGAGATCTGTAAAAGCCGTCTTTAGCTGGGTCTCCGGTGTTCCGGAAACCCGTGAAATCAGGTCCCACGTCTTATCATTTTCAATATGTTTATAAACCAACCTGGCTCTTTTTTCTACTATAGCTGCACGAAACTTATTTCGAACGGCCAGCTCTATCCGGGCTTCTGCAAACCTACGCAATGAAAATGAAATCCATGAGTAGGCTATCAAAGCAACAACAGCAAGGAGTGAAGGGAATATTAAAGATATATCAGATTGGTTCCGAACTATTGATATGGCGGTATCTATAAAGTTTGCCGTAACCACTACCTGTACGGTTGG
>LFTM01000282.1 GCA_001513505.1 Clostridiales bacterium DTU092
CAGCAGGGCAACCTTCTTAAGTCCTTCACGACCCATAAGTGCGAGATAAACAGTTGCCGCCAACGCGTTCAAAGCCTGATTTGTACAGATATTGGAAGTCGCCTTTTCTCTTCGTATATGCTGTTCCCTGGTCTGAATTGTCAGAACAAAAGCCCTTCTGCCGGATGTATCCGTTGTCTGTCCTACAACCCTTCCGGGCATTCTTCGCATCAGTTTCCGGCTTGTAGCCATAAATCCCAGATACGGACCGCCAAAGCTAAGCGGATTACCAAGGGATTGCCCCTCCCCCACTACAATATCAGCTCCTGCATTCCCCGGAGGTTTAAGAACAGCAAGAGATACGGGGTTTACGCTGGTTATAAATAAAGCACCATGGGAATGGGATACCTCGGCAATTTCATCCAGCAACTCTACAATTCCAAAGAAATTAGGATTTTGCACTACCACAGCAGCTACCTCATCGGATATCATCTGCTTCAGCTCATCCACATCCAGCCTTCCATCATCATATCCCACCTCACACAGCTGTATATCTCTGAACCTGCAATATGTATGAACCACTTTCCTGCTTTGAGGATGCACGGTTCTGGCCATTAACACCTTCTTCCTTCCCGTTGCCTGGCATGCCATAATAACCGCCTCGGCCAGTGCCGACGCTCCATCATACATAGATGCATTGGACACTTCCATGCCGGTCAGCTCGCAGATCATGGCCTGATACTCAAAAATAGCCTGAAGGGTTCCCTGGCTGATTTCAGGTTGATAGGGAGTATACGCGGTATAAAATTCCTGCCGGGAAAGGATGTGTCCTACCACACTGGGGATATATCGATCATAGGCTCCGGCTCCCAGAAAGCAGATGTAATCTTCCACCGTCTCATTTTTTTCGGCCAGCTCCCGCATATGGCGTACAAGCTCCACTTCGGACAGAGGTTCAGGCAGATTAAGCCTGCCCGCTATCCGTACCTCATAGGGAATATCCTCAAACAGCTGATCTATACTGTCAAGCCCCAGTTCATCAAGCATTTCCTTCCGGTCCTGGCCTGTATTAGGAACATACCGTCCCATTTTTAAGCCTCCTCCTTGCAGAACCTTTCATATTCCTCAGCATCCATAAGGAAGTCAAGTTCACTTGCGTCATTGATTTCAACTACAATGATCCAGTTCTGATAAGGATCCTCATTGATAAGCTCGGGAGAACCCTCAAGCTCGGTATTTACTTCAATGATAGTACCTGAAACCGGTGAATATATATCGGCTGCGGCCTTCACTGACTCCACAACAGCAGCTGCATCCCCGGCATTGACAACCTCACCCGGTTCGGGCAGATCCACAAACACAACATCTCCCAGTGAATCCTGGGCATAATCTGTGATTCCGATTATCGCTTTATTTCCGTCTACTTTCACCCATTCATGATCTTTTGAGTATTTTAATCCTTCTATAACCTTCATAATATAACATACCTCCCCTTTTATATTAAACTTATGTACTATAGATATACCGTCTTAAAAAGCATTTTTTAAGTTTAGATTTTTCATCCATAATCCTTATTTTTCAATGATGCAGAGTAAGCTCATTTTTTGTATCGTTTGACATAGAAAGGCGTTTTAACTACCTTCGCTTTTAATGATTTGTTTCTTATAACTATATCTACCCTTGTGTCCTCTTCAGCAAACCTGCTTTCCAATAATGCAAGTGCCAGATTCTTTTTTAAAGTCGGTGAAAAACTGCCGGAGGTAACCTGTCCTATAATTTTATCATCCGCTTTGACCTGGCAGCCATGTCTGGGTATCCCCCGATCCACCATTTCCAGCCCTACCAGTTTTCGTGAAACACCGTCCCTGCTTTGTTTAAGGAGAGCATCCCGTCCTATAAAATCACCTTTGTCCAGCTTGACAAACCTGTCAAGCCCGGCCTCCAACGGTGAGATCTCTTCAGACAGCTCGTGTCCATAAAGAGGCAGAGCAGCTTCAAACCTCAGGGTATCCCTGGCGCCTAACCCCGCCGGAACAAGGTTGTACTCTTGCCCGGCCTCCACAATACTGTCCCATAAACGCGATACATTTTGAGATGATACATAAATTTCAAAACCATCCTCTCCGGTATAGCCGGTACGGGATACTAATGCAGATATCCCTGCAATGTTAACCTCATCCATAAATCTGAAGAACCTAATCTGCTCTAATGGGATATCAGTAAGCTTTTGTAAGATGTCCTGCGCTCTGGGGCCTTGCAGTGCCAGCAGAGCATACTGCTCCGATGCATCTGTCACCGTAACATCGCCATCCCGGTGACTTTGCATCCATTCCAAATCTTTTTGCGTATTGGCAGCGTTGACTACAACCAGATATTTATCCATATTCAGTTTATAGATCATTATGTCATCTATGGTCCCTCCGTCCGGATAACACATTGGAGAATAAAGAATGCTGTTGTCCCGTAATTTTGATATATCATTGGTAATAAGTCTTTGTATAAACTCCCGGGCCGCTGTACCTTCCACCATGATTTGTCCCATATGAGATACATCAAACAAACCGGATTCAGTACGTACCGCTTCGTGCTCCTGTAAAATACCTGAATACTGAAGAGGCATCATCCATCCGCCAAAATCTATCATTTTCGCATTCAGAGAGACGTGTTTGTTATAAAGCGGTGTCTTTTTCAACTGTTTTACCCTCCTTCCTTCTATATAATACAAATTTTTCCCGGTTGAGATTAATAGACATCAACATATATTATAAAACAACAGAGGAAAATGACATACATCACTGCCATTTCCTCTGTTTTTAATCTAATAGATTCTACCCTCAAAAGGTATTATACCTTCAACCATTCCATTCTATCCCTGTTATTGTGTGCTTGCACACAAAGATTATCGTATTATAGCTGCCCGCATTTTTATCCAACCAGCCTACCATGCGAACAACCTTCCATGTTTTATTATACCAGCTGTTTATACCCCGTGCAACCAAATTCAGTCTTACAGGTACATAAAGGATTCATACGGCAGCTTTTTATACAACCTTGCTTATACCTGTCCCATCCAGAATCCGGGCAAGACGCTCTTTTTCAGTAAGAACACGTTTTTCAACGGGGTCATAGGCATAAAGAGCACCGTTTACCGTACGGGTCACCAGCCTGCCGCAAGCTGCCGGATTTCCTTTCAGATGAGGAGCATCAAGAATTCCTATCTCAATAGCTTTAGCAATAGTATCAGCATCGGCCAATGGATCCTGTGCCCCGGGGCTCAAGCTCTTTATAGCATCCAGTATTGCCGCAGCATCATCAATAAGCTGTGCCTTCCTGCGCAGAACCCTGCTATCCTTTGTAATATCCACAACCCCCAGGAATGTATTCCGGATAACACCCCGGACTATCTTGCAGCTTTCTATAATATCATCAGCAGTTGCTGCGTGGTGTGCCTCGCAGAAGCCTACCACATGGTAAATATGGGGTTTTATAGCCATAGCAAGATATGCTGAAGCTGCAAGCTGTCCCTTAGCCTGGGCCAGATCCCCCGGCAGGCTGCACAGACCGGCTCTTGCCTGGCGATATACATTAAAATTCTCATCCTGAAGCGATTCTATCAGCTCAATTTTGGCCAGCATTTTTGCCAGATCCATCTCGGGAGCTATATCCGGGGGTACGTTAAACATGTATTGAGCAATGTAGTCCCTTACCCCCATCTTCTTGGCATTATAGGCTGCCAGGAATGCTGCCGCAACACCTACGGCATCATGAGCATCCCGCAGACTCCAGTGGTGTGCTTCGTTAACTTCTACTGGGATTCCCCGTTGACCGTGCCACCTCATTACCACCTGGTTTTCCTTTATAGAGTCCCTTACAGCCCTTGGTCCTCTCCGATCCAGAGCATTGTACCAGCATAGCGGCACTGCACACCAGGCATTGTTAATGGTATCCTGAAGCAGCCGGGCAAAATCAATAAGATGATTGGTACCGCTATAGCACCTCAGCAGCGGATAATTGCCTCTTTGAGCGGCGTCGTACAATGCTCTGAAATCCTCCTCGGTGCGCAGGGGAACACCTCCGGCACCATCAAGTCTTGCATCCATTTTATGCTGCTCAAAAAAGTGTTCCTGAGCATTTTGATCCGGAGCAACGGAAATAACATCTAATACTTTGCTTTCAGCAACCCTCCTGACTGCTTCGAGCGTTGCTTCCAGAGAAGGCAGGCCAAGGTGGTGTCTTAAGATTGGATAAGGATATTTTGATTTTATCCGTGAAATCACATCTCTCGGATAATCTTCGGCTTTTAACAATACCTTCCCTCTTAAAAACCCCAGTATTTCATCAACATCCTCATGCCCGTCAAATACTTTGAAAAAAACTCCACTTTCCTGTGCTACCATAGCGGTAGGCTGGGTACCGCCAAAAAGCCATCTGATTCCTTCCAAACCTGCATGATGGATTTTCTCCTTCAACTCTTTCAGCAGCTCTCTGAGTGGCTCCGGTGTCAGTCTATAGCTGACACCTACATAATCGGGTTTTTCAGCCTTTACAGCCTCTATCAGACTGTCTATGTCCACAGCTGCCCCCAGAAATTTTGTTTCATATCCTTCCTTCTCTGCCAATGATAAAAAATTCATGGTTCCGGCTACATGTACACAACTTCCAATAGTTGCTGCTATTATCTTTTTCATCCTACCATCACCTCCATACGATCTGTTCGGGAATCTTTCTTTATTCCGGTTCTCGCCAGCTGATGAATTTCCATAGGCGAGAGCCCTTTAACGCCCAGTTTTTCCACATTCCTTCCTTCAACCCAGAAATTACGTCCTGTCATAAAATTGGCAAGCTGGATTATGGTATTCATTACAGGGGTTTCTATACCCATTTCAGCTGCGAGCGATGCTATCGGTACCAGGCTGTACGGAACATCCTCATAGATGTAACGGGTATCCAGCCCCTTTGGAGCCGTCAGGCCTTTATAGGCCGGGTTATTCTGGATAGCCTGGTATATTGAATCTCCTTTAGCACCGTAAGCCTCTTCCAGCCATTGTAAAGCTGAAACAGCTTTAACTCCCACGACCCTGGCAATTTTCATCCTCTCCTCATCAAGCTTTTCCAGCATGCGTCCTACCGAAGGGGTTATACCTTCAAGATAATAGTCGAAGGGCTGCCCTCTCTCAATATGACTGCTGTTTAAAAGGGTCGGAGCAGGATGAAATATGGCACCGAAATTGTTCAGACTGGTTTCCATTACATCCTGAGCGGGTACAAATTGAGGATAAGCCCCGGATAAAAGCCTTATCACTTTGTGTGTATAGGTAGAAGGTATGGCAGCCAGCGCCACTTCCTTCTTTACACTGAAAATCCTGGCGCTTTGAGGTCCTGTTGCCCGGCATGCATAGATAAAGGTCTGAGCTTCAGCCACTATAATCTCTTTATCACA
This sequence comes from Clostridiales bacterium DTU092, assembly GCA_001513505.1. GTDB lineage: Bacteria > Bacillota > Clostridia > Caldicoprobacterales > Caldicoprobacteraceae > DTU074. The sequence goes on from LFTM01000282.1 coordinate 5,420, forward strand.
TCCGTATCTCCTTAAAGCTCCATACACCTCCAAAGCTCCTCCGGTGCGTCCCGGATTGAGCACTATGATTTGCCGGTTTTTTAGATATGGAGCCATCATCTTTGCCAGATGGTAATGCCCTGTTGCCGGTACCGTTACCATTATTATTTCCGTATCCTGTATTGCTTCTTTGATGTCATCGGTCACCATACTTAACATCCCCGTACCTTCTATCCAGCCGGTCAGCTCAATTCGCGGATCCCTCATAAGCGGTTCTATTCTTTCCTTTGTACGGTTATACAGGTTTACTTCAAACCCTTTTAACGCCAGAAAACCTGCCATGGCAATACCGCCATTTCCTGCACCTATAACCGCATAACGTACACTCATATCCAGATCCCTCCTCTTAATGCGCTTGTATGTATAAAATAATAAATTTCGTTTGTTCAGTTTCAGGCAAAATAAAAAGCTATGGAGATCCATAGCTTTATCACACGCCTTGAGATAAAAGGCAAACTACCGCTATCAATCTCCTCTTGCCACGCTTACGAGGTTAGCTGACGGGTTCGGGTCGAAGAGTGTAACCCTACCCCTTCGAATCAGGATACACACAGCATCTCTCTTCAAAGGGGATTCACCCCAATAATTGGTTCCCCCGCTTCTTCATTGAAGAATTCAGCGTTCCAGATTGAAAGCACACATTATTCAATTTTATACAATTTCAATTCTTTTTAATTGGTCAAAGCCAGTCACAAAGCATTTTGCGCATTTATTTTATCATAATTTTCCCTTTATTGCCAGATAAAAAATAAAAAAAAATTTATATAAATAATGACAAACTTTGTACTACTTATCCCTGCAGGTACATTTAAACAAAAAGTCATAACAGTGCAGCAAAGCCCGGCAATTATACAGATCAAAGGCAGAACTCTTAGGAAAGCCTGTAATATTATGAAATGGATAGTATGCCCTCATTATACGGGCCAATGTTTCGTTATATTCCCGGTTTTCCGGCGCCATATCAACAGCCTGTTGAATATGAGAACGTCCCTCAGAGTACCAGCCTCTTTTCCACAGTATTAATCCGGTCAGGTAATGCCATTGAGCAGTTCCGGCTTTGACGCCTGCCAATATTGCTTCAGCCTGATCCAGCCTTCCAAGTTGAATCAGTCTCCGGACCTGCTGATATGCATTTGCTTCTCCGTCACCTGCCCGTTCCCCCGGCAGCTCATCTTCTAGCCCGGGGACATCATCTGCGTCCCTGCCGATCAATACTAAATAAGCCTGTTCTATCTCCTGAAGTTTTTGTTGTGCCACCTCTTGTAAAACAGTATCGGTATATTTGCCAGAACGGTATTTGTTTATCATTTCATTATAGGCTTTTTGAATCTCCTGGTAAGATGCACCCCGATTAACTCCCAGCACCTTAAATGGATCTATTTTACTCATGCTTTTTTCTGCCTCTTTCGCTTGTATAACTGATACCTTTTCTCCCCTTCCTCAAAGGCCATCTTTTCCTGTTCGGTTTCCAGTATCAGCCTTGGCACCTCTACCGGGCGGCAATTCTCATCCAAAGCCACCATGGTAAAAAAAGCCTTCAAAGCAACAACCGGCGGCTGATCTGAGCTTAGATCCTCAACCTCTATCTGTACCAGCACTTCCATGGAGCTTCTGCCTACAAATACAAGCTGTCCTTTACATGTTACCAGCTGTCCTACGAATATGGGCTGGTAAAACTCCAGCTCATCAACCCGGGCGGTCACCACATTGGTTCTGCAGTGTTTCCGGGCTACAACATAGGCAGCATTGTCCATCATCTTTATAATCTCACCACCGTGAATATTTCCGGCCGGATTGGCCTGCTCCGGCAGTACGATCTGGGACATAATGGTTTGAGAATATGCCACCGTTTTTGCCTCCATTAAATCACCCCTGATTATATCAATAAACTGGCCGCGTTTTTTTATTTGCTACTGCTTAGGAAATATTATACCATATTTTCTGCCAAATCATCTCCATTTTGTAGAACTTTGGAACTTTTTTGTATTATTTATAAATCAACATTGATTGTCAACGATAAATTTCACGACTTTTAGCCGGTTGACACACCTTATAATTTAATGTATCTTTCAAATAACGGTTTTTCCAATCATTGAAGTTTTACATTAGCACGGGATATAATGAAATGAAAAGAAACATATGCTGTGGTATGATTATTTAATGGAGACATAACAAAGGAGGAGTATATGTTAAGGGTTAAATGGCTGAAAGGCACTGATGATTTATCGGATGCGTACAATGTACGCTTTCAGGTGTTTGTAAAGGAACAGAATGTTCCAATTCAGCTTGAAATGGATGATACCGACAAAATTGCACAACATATAGTAGTTTACCGGAATAATAAACCTATAGGTACCGGCAGGATATTTGTACAGGATGGCAAATATTATCTTGGAAGGATTGCCGTACTCCGGGAATACAGGGAACAGCATGTGGGAACCCTTGTCGTAAAATCCTTGCTTAAAGAAGCCTTTGATAAAGGTGCTGATGAAGTGCATATACACGCCCAGATCCAGGTCCAGGACTTCTATAAAAAAGTAGGATTTGTTCCCTACGGAAAGCCCTTTTATGAAGCAGGTATCGAACATATAAGCATGGCAGCATACAGACCTGATTTCAAAATTACAGACACTGCTCCATCATCTGAAACTTAACCTGATTATCGTTTGACGCAGTTTACCTGAATAAAACAGCGCCTTCACCCGTATACCAATAAACGGGTAAAGGCGCTTAAAATATACTTCAGCTCATTAATTACTGTCTTCCGGCAACAAAGGTGGTTACAGATCTGGGAGAAAGCTCCCAGTGTTCGTTTTTATCCATTGTACCGACAGGCTCACAATCATGATTATCCGATGTTTCATATACCGTAATGGGATACGCATCTATTCCCGAAATAGACACTGCTTTTTTCATATCGGCAGGATTTATTGCTACTACTACCGTTTTATCCTTTTGTTCGCTTATAAAGGCTGAAACAAGGATATCCTCATCTTCACTTTGCACCGATATTCTGCTGGAGCCACTATCGATAAACTTGGAATAGTTCCCAAGGGCCCACATCCGCTTTGGAATCCGGTATTCCCTCGTGGATTTATCAACATATACAAGGCCGTCACGGTAGTCATAGCAAGATACAGCTAACCAGTGTTGCCAGGAGACTACCGAAAGTATCGTCAAATCCTCATGCACAGTCCTTGCCAGAATCAATGCCGCATCCATTCCCAGATCCCTGCCCTCAGCCATTTCACACCACTCAGTTTGATGAAGGGGAACCATGTTTTGAATCCCCTCAAAATAAGACGCAACTATTTTTTTATCCACCTCGTTTGACCAATAAGAATGTACTGCCCAGTGATCAACGGCTTTGGATAATATTTTATCTTCCATCACTTTTTTGTATAAATCTAATGTATATTCTTTGTCCAGCCACTTACCGGATTCAGGTATGGAAATCTTTACGGGAAGGCTTCTTTTTTCAAGTTCAGCAGCCACCTTTCCGGAAAGGCTAATAACCTGCTCAGGTTTATAGTGACAACCTTCCTGTCCATTCTCCCCGGTTTTCCAATTCCATTGAGGTTCATTTATCGGGCTTAAATATTTAACCGGTATCCCTTCATTAAGCATAAGTTCGGTTATATCCACAAGATACTTCGCAAACTCCTGTTCGTTCTCCGGCGGTAAATTGGGTCCGCCATCCTCTGCACCGGAAGAATAGCCCGATATGGTAAGCCTTGCAGGAGGACTGTTCGCAAACAGTATAACTGTATCAGCACCAAGCTCAACCGCTTTTTTCATGGCGGTAATGGCATTCCTGTCCCTGTCTAAATCATACACACCGGGTGACACCTCTACGGTTTGGGTACTTCTCCACTCATCCCATGTTTTGCTTGGCTCACCAGCACCAATATTGTACCGGTATATATTAAGCCCTATCCCAACCTCATCATCGTACAGCCATTTCAAAATCCCGTCAATATTCTCCCAGCCTCCCACATCCTGTGCCCACCAGCATCCGGAAGCCCCGAATCCTTCGATTGTCTGGTACACAACATCACTGTTTAGTTCAATTTGCGATATCAAAGTTTCAACACCTCTGTCATCCGATTTACTTTTTTCCCCGGCAGGTTCCCGGCAGGATATCAGTAAACAAAACGATGCAGCACAAATTACCGGAAGTACAAACCTGTATAATATGTTTCTAATCGTCATAGATGTCACCGTTTTCCTCCCTGGGATCTCACAGAAGCGAAAATTCTACGTTTTGGCTTTCAACGGTTTCAACAACTGCAGGTTGATCTTTCACTACAGCCTCTACCATAACTGCAATTCTGTTATCCTTTTCTTTGAACCAGCAGCCCGGCAGATATGCAATATTGTCAACTCCTCCGGTCATAAAAGGCCTGTTTGGCGAAGGCAGCCAGATCCTTCCTACAATTTTACCATTGAAAAACACGGTCAGCTTTGCATTTCTGCCTGTAAATTTAAGCACATGACAGCCATGCACTGTATCGGGGTCAATTTCACCCAACAGCCAGGTAACCGAACCGGGGTTTGTTTCAAAGGGTATGTTTACATCGCTGTTCTCGCGGGAAAAGATTTTATCTGCAGCCTGCCATAACCCTTCCTCAGCACATCCGGTCAAAGACCAACCGCTTACAGCTGTACCGGTCAGCAGATATACCCTTCCGGCAGGCTCTGCATGGTAGCGTTTTTCAAGAGTAATATTAACATCAATCTCACTTCCCGGTTCAACGATAGAAGAGATGTCCACATAACTATTGAACACATCCACTTCCCCAGCATATTCTCCGTTTACGTTTACAATACCCTTACATTGTATACCCTCAAAATACAGCAGCGAGCGTTCTGCATCCTGTGGTATATGCAGCGTAGCATAGTAACTGCACTGAACGGGTTTCCGTGTTGTAAGCCAGCCGCCAAATCCCGTCTTAATTTCGTAGGGCTGTTTCCGGTAGCCCAGTTTTACCTTCCACATCGGAAGATGCTTCTTCCCGGTAATCAAAGTTGCACCGCTAATACCCCGCAGAGATTTTATACGCAGTGCAGGTTTACGGGAATCATCAAAGTTACTGTGCCCCCATATTTCAGTACGTATGGCAAATTGATACACATTCTTATCCCCGCTGTCATCCAATTCAACTAACACACAGCTTCCCGCCGGAGTTACGGTGCCAAGATATTTATCGTTACAATATACGCTGACCACATCAGCAGCATCATGAAGCAATACTCCCAGAGGTTTCCTGTCAAAGGGAAGTTCAGCCTTGCCTTCATACCATCCATATCCCCGATACAGACCGGCTTGTTCCATATAAATGGCTTTATCTCCCGTATATACGGGTTGTGAGTCAGGACGAATAACCGGTCCGTTAATCTCTGCCCGGGACCAACGTATACCAAAATCTCCTTCTTTATGTTTATATTCAAAGTAATCGTCAGGCAGATACTCAAGTCCGGCTTCGCTAACCCCGGCCAGCATAGAAGCCCTGGAAGAGGCTACACCGTACAATACAATTTTTTCACCATTCGGAAGGACAATCTCTTCCCTTGTCTCCCTTGTCGAATTAAATACAAAGGTATATTCCTTGCCACCCTGTTCACCGGAAAAACTAAACTGTACCTCACCGTCACTTTCAGCATGAAATACAATTACCTTTGGGCTGCCATCGGAAATATAATATGGTTCTGCCGATGAAAATACAATCTTGCCCGGAATTCCCCATTCACAGAGATTAAAATCAAACAACACGAACCGGGATTTTTTGGATGGCACCGTCATCTTCGTGATCCTTGGCCATTTATGTCCCGAACGTATAATCTCAGCGTTTACCGGTTTTTCATCAACATTGGTAACGGCTACGACAAATCCGGGGTATTCTTCCTGAAGCAGCGATAGTACGGGCACTTTAGAATAACCTAGATGGCCATCGGCTTTTACCTCAAACCAGCTATTGTCCTCCGGTTTCACTGCTCCTGCTAGTGAGTTGCCCATGGAACTAATAAAACCTGATAATAAACGCGCCTCATAAACTTCTTCGCTAAACCTGCCAAAAGAATCAACAAGGGATCTGAAATTATAGTTGGTTGTTATAAACGACAGAGGCTCACCCCAATTGTTCACCGAATTTGTAAACCCAAAATTTGTGCCTGCAACCTGGTTATAGGGGCCTAACAGTTTTGTACCGCCGGACAATAACCTGCGCAGCATAAGATGTTCACGTCCGGTTTCGGTCACCATCAAAGGTGCATTCATATCGGCCAGCCTTTTTACATAATAATCCAAACCGGCTTCCATATCCGGCAACGATGGATTCAAATAAACGTTTAATGTCGGTATTACGCCCTCTGCCTGACCCCATGCGCCATATATATCACCCTGTCCTGCACAGGCAATGCAAGGAACTTCTATACCATGTTTATCAGCCATTTTTTTAAGGTTGAGCATGTATCCATATCTGTCTTCGCATTCATAGAAATCCAGTTCGTTCTCCAGTTGAACCATCACAACCGGTCCGCCGTTTATTACCTGATGCCGTGCTATTATGGGGAGAATCCGGTCATACCACTTAGCCACATAGTTTAGAAATTCCGGATCGTTATCCCGGATCTTCATATTTTCTTCAGTAAACAAATATGCCGGTAAAGAACCCCCGTCCCATTCTGAACATATATACGGACCGGGTCTGGCAACTACATAAAGGCCTTCCTGCCCGGCAATGGTCAAAAACCTGTCAACATCCCGCTGTCCGGAAAAACACCACTCACCTTTGTCCAGTTCATGGAAGTTCCAGGGAAAATATACATCGATACAATTATATCCGGCAAGACGGATCTTTTTCATCCTGTCCCGCCACAGTTCTGCAGGTATGCGAAAATAAAACAGGGAAGCACACAGTATAATGGTATACTGATCGTCTATTATTAAACCCCTTTTATCAAGCGAGATATCTTTGCACTTATCTTGCATGATCCCATATCCCCCCGTCTAAAATATTCTCATCAGTGAGCTTTTTTAAAAAAATGGGTGCATGGGATTCCATGCACCCATTTTTTCATTATCCCGGTTATTGTACCATCAGTTACTTGCAGGCGGCCATTCACCTATCTGTTCCTTATAGGCGGCCAGCTGATTACCGATTTCATGCATAACTTTGTCAAAGCCTGCAGCCTTTAACTTGTTACGGTAATCTTCAACTTCTTTTTCTGGATCGTCTACTTTACCAAAGTCTATCATAGGTCCGTACTGATTTGTTACCTCTGAAATAGCTGACAATTCTGCTTCAATGGGTGTACGATCAAGTACAAACCGTCCATAGGGGAAGGGCTTCTTAACAATCTTATCGTATTCAGCCCAGATATCCCATATGGGTTCCCATTCCCATGCCTGGCGGAGTTCAAACTTGTCTACACGTCCACCCCACCAGTTAATGCTGAAGCCATCACGTGCGGAATCGAAGCCTTCAGGACGATCCAGTTTTCCTTCCTCGTTTATAACATAGCTGACTCCTTCTATACCATAGTTGATAAGACGGTAGATTTCCTCATCCTGACGGAACAGCTCATACAGCATTACAGTCCGCTCAGGATGTTTAGAGGTACGGCCAATAGCGGTAGCACCATGGGTAATGGGCTCTGCAACAAGATTTCCTCTTGTATCGCACCATGCAAACATCTGTAAATCAGAGCCGGGAATCAACTCATCCATCTCTACCCGCAGATAACGATAGGTATTGGAATGGTGCTGATCCGATGCTGATTGTCCTGCTCTTAAGTTGGCCCGGGTATCACCCTCAAAATTCAGCACGTCTTTACGCCAGACGCCGGCTTCATCCCAATCCTTCATCATTTTTGCGTACTCTACAAAGAGATCTTCGAAAACCGGTGCAACCAGTTCAAACGGCTCCTCGAAGGATTTGCCCCACAACACTTTATGCCGTCCGGTATTTACCCTCACGTCTACATAATCGGTGTTGGAGATAATATATCCTTCCCAAAGGGACATGCCATTATGAGCATCAAAAGGTATTACTCCCTGCGGTCCGTAAACCTCTTTTACCTTCTTGAAGTATTCACCCATTTCCTCAAAATTTTTGACGGGTTCCATTCCGAATTCTTTCAGCCAGTCACCGCGGTAGAATATACCGTGGTTTACATACTGAGTATAGCTGTTTTCAGGGAAGCAGTATATTTTCCCCTGGTATTTGCATTGCTCCCAATCTTCCTGCGGGATTTCAGCCCAGGTTTTTGGTGCATATTTAGGTATTAAATCGTCCAGTGCCAGGAAAGATCCCTTCTGTACATTGGGCCAAAAATCAAGCCATGTTGATGAGGCATGGATCATGTCGATCTCCTGACCCGAAGCAAGAAGCAGATTATACTTGGTCAGGTAATCCGCCCATTCTATCCATTCCACCCTCATATGTGCATTAATCTTTTCCTTCAAAATCGGATTTAATTGCTCAAGCATTTTGTCTACCATATCGTTTGCTGGTGGATCCCCTAACACGTAGTTTGAAATTTCAACGAATTCTGATATGTCAATGTCCGGTTCAGGTTCTTCTGCTGCTTGTTTTTCTTCCCCTGCAGGCTCCTCAGTACTTGGTGTTTCGGCCGGAGTGTCAGCAGGCTCTTTTTCCCCTGCGGTGCCGCAAGCACCCAGTAGCCCGCATATCAATATCATGATTAAAACCAGCGCTAATAACCTTGTTTTTGACATCTTGCATTCATCCTCCTTCTTTATATATTATTTTTGCATGTCATTCTGACATACAAAATTTAAACAACGTTAACCCTTTACAGCCCCAATTACGATACCTCTGATGAAGTACCGCTGTACAAAAGGATAGAACAATACTACCGGACCTGTAGCTACTACTGCAGTGGCCATTTTCATCGACTCCATAGGAATATCCTGAGGAGGTATATTGGAGCTGGCAGCCGAGTTTCTGATAAAATCCGCCCGTGTTATCAGGTTATAAAGAAACAGCTGTAATGGCCTGTATTTCATGTTGGGCGACAGGAACAACAGTGACAGATACCATTCATTCCAGTACCCCAAAGCTAAGAACAATCCAACCGTAGCCAGAGCAGGAACAGACAGGGGCAGAATCAGGCGTATAAATATATGGAAATCATTTGCACCATCAATTTTTGCTGATTCCGTAATTGAATGGGGTATCGACTTCATAAAGTTACGCATCAGAATAATAAGCCATGGACTCATCAGTGCAGGCAGTACAACAGCAAGATAATTATCCTTCAACTTCAAAAACTTCACCATCAGCAGATAGAAAGGTACCAGCCCTCCCGAGAACAACGTTGTAAAGTAAATGTAGAAGGCGATGTGGTTTCGCATCATAAAATCAGGCCGCTGAAGCGCATACCCGCACATGGCAATTAGAAACAAACCTACGGCTGTCCCACCAAGGGTGATTAGGATGGTTACCCTGTATGAGCCTATTACCAGATCGGGATTTTGAAACACCAACTCGTATGCGAAAGTTGAAAATTCTGGTGGCCATAGGCGGAAACCATATTTTATGATTGCCTTTTCATCGGTGAAAGATCCCGCTATCATCAACAGAAAGGGAAGTAAACATGCCAGTGCAAAGAACCCCAGGAATATATAACTAAACCCGTTTAAAACTGCAGTACTGGTATCAATACGAATTCGAGTACCCCTTTTTCGTATAGCCATTCACCATCACCTCCTTAAAACAACGCGTAGTCGGGCTCAATTTTTCTGACAATCCAGTTGACCGTCATTACCAGCAGGAAACCAAATATGGACTGATAAAACCCTACCGCTGCAGCTGATGAGAAGTTAAAACTCACTATCATGGAACGGAACACAAAGGTTTCAATAATATCCGTTGTGGGATATAGGCGGGTGTTTGAACCAACCAGGTTATAGAACAAATCAAAGTTACCTTTAAGAATTCCACCCAGGGCAAACAGCAGTAAGATTACAAAGGTCGGTCTCAGACAAGGCAATGTGATATAGCGTATACGCTGCCAGGCACTTGCGCCATCTATCTCTGCAGCTTCATACATTTCAGGATCCAAACCCATTATTGCTGCAAAATATACGATTGAACCGTATCCTGTATTTTTCCATATGTGAGTCAATACAATTACATATTTCCATATTGCCGGGTTTGAATATGTTTCAACGGGTTCTCTGCCCAGTGAACGTAGTATGCTGTTTAATGTACCGTATTCAAAGCTCAGGAAATTATACACAAATAAACCGACCAGTACATAAGATATAAAGAAGGGAAGGAACATAAGAGTTTGGGAAGTTTTTCTGAACCATTGGCTTCGCAGTTCATTCATCAATACGGCTACGGTAATTTGTACCGTGTTTCCAAGCAGTATAAAAGCAATATTGTACAGGAGCGTATTCCGTGTTATTCTCCACAGATCTCCGCTAAGCCACAAAAACCGGAAATTCTCCAGCCCGATAAACGGACTTTTGAAAATCCCATCTGCGTAGTTATACCTGACAAAAGCCAGGTATACGCCCGGCATAGGTATATAGGAGAAAAGCAGGAAGAACAAAATTGCCGGAACACACATAAGAAATAACATCCAGTTCTTTGAAAAGTCCTTTCTGAACAAGCTAACATAGCTGGTGTTTTTCCTCACCGGCACGCTGGTAGAAGTAGCAGCTCTCATATTACCAATTCTCCTTTCACATAATGGCTGTCAAAACTTTTGTATCGTCCAGATCCATATATTTTTCATATATATTTATGCCATTCCATCCTATATGCCAGAACAACCGCATTAACCTGACAAACAGGTCAAATTGCGTCATTCAACACAACATGCACAACCCCCACATCAGGCTGTACCCATATACCGTTGAAATCAGTTTCATCCCCATTGCGTCTTCTTATGGTAACCCATTTGCCTTCTTCATCAAAACAGCCTTCCTCAACCCTTACGTAATCAATTAGTTCCCTCTGAAGAAAAGGTGAAGCCTGGGTTGCGGTTAACATATTATAGGGCGCATCCTTTTTATGTAAGAACAGCTGGAAACCTGCTCCCAGTACATAAAACTCATGTTCACCGGCCTGTATCACCAGCCCCCTTCCCCTTTCGTTAACCAGCTTGGCAGGATTGTGCCGATAATCCAGCCAGCTTATAGCTCCAAGCTTTTGAGAATGGGGAACAACCTGATAGAACTTGACCAACCCCACATACCGACCTAAATCCAGGATCTGCATGGATTTGAACTCTTCCTGCACCACTGCATGAATCCTTCCGGTACCCTGGTATTCAATTAAAAGAGGCAGTGCAGCTGAGACAGCCTGAAAACTTCCGGCTATTTTTTCAGCTTCCGGTCTTAGGCTGCCGTCATCATCAACAATTTGCTCTATTCCAAATATATGGTATCCTATTGCATTGTAGTCAGCTAAAGCATAAAACATGTTCAAAGCGTTACTTTCACTGGCTCCTGATTCCGGGACAAATAACGGATTATCCTCTCTGGAGTAGAGCTGGCAGGCATTCAGATAAGCCTTATGATCTCCGCGGTATATATCCGGTGCTATGAGATCAATATGGGGAGCCGCCCATTTCCATATATCCAGCGTAGAAGTGACAGGAGAACCGGACGGATAGTTGAGGCCGGCCATATTCCATTCGCCTCCGTCCAGCCAGGCATTGACATACATAGGAATTTCGGGGTATATCTCCTTCCCTGCTACAGCCAGACCATCAATATACCTGGCAATAGACCATGCGGTCATCAGTTCACCCGCCCACCTTCCAAATACTTCAGGCCATGAACCTTCTTTCTTTGAGCCGCACTGTTTCCATATGCTGTGTACAGGGCTTCCTTCCTTTTCAGATATTAATTCTATCAATACAGAAGGCACAGAACTCTTAAAGTCCCTGTCACCTTCGGGACCATAATCTCTGTCACTCCCCACTATGCCGGGTTCATTCTCAATCTGCACAGCAATAACAGTCTGATTATCTTTATCCTTTTCATAGAGATGCTTTATAAAGGAGCAAAAGGCCTTTCTGTCTGCTTCCCAGTTGGCCTTACAGTGAGACGAGAGAGTAGGAATGGCTTCACCGTCATGAGTTATTACCCTTTTGAAGCGTGCCGGATTGCGTTTAACCCATTCAGGGGTGTACTTCATATGACCGTTTTTCCATGTGGCAAACCATAGAAGAATCAGTCGTAGATTTCTTTTCCTGGCTTCTTCTATAAGTTTATCTACAACAGAAAAATCAAACTGCCCTTCTATCGGTTCAACCTGCTCCCAGAACACAGGAATTTCAACCGTATTGGCGCGAATGTATTCAAGTGCTTTCCAAGCTGTTTCAAGTTCTTCCGGATTATAACCGCTGGAGTTTTTTACCTGACCTCCCAAAGGGAAAAATGGCTTTCCATTTACCTTAAAAACTCTGCTTATTTTCATCCTTTTCCCATCCTTTCTAATTATTTACTCCATTTATGCGCCAAATTTTCCGTCCAAACAATATGCACCTACCGTCATAACAACATTAGNNCATTTAATGGAATTCCACAGAATGGGGATCAACGTTACCAGTTATATTCGTTTCTGATTGTGTATCTATAACAGTAACGATAGATGAATTATCTAATTATTCTCATTATTCATTTGTCAAAATTCAAAATCCTTATATAAAGAGATTAAGAAAAGTGCAGTTTATACAGATACGATATGTACAGCAGTATATGCAGGATCTGTAAACTGTATTTTATGAAGATTATATTAAATTAAAAGTGAATTAATTGTTATCTGAATAGAACAAGAATAGATATATCGTTTTTACGCCATTTATTGCTTTAGCGTCCGGTTTTGATGAAACCGGTTTCTTTTATATTAATAATACCATTTAATAAAAAATCAGTCAACACTTAATTTGCTAATTTTAGCTAATTTAAATTGCAAGTTTAATTGCCTTACAAAATCTTACAGAACCCTGTTTTAAGCGACCA
>LFTM01000167.1 GCA_001513505.1 Clostridiales bacterium DTU092
AAGAAAAAATTTAAACTTTATGGTTGTTTTTTGAGGATGTAGAGTATATAATGTAACTACGTGCTCAATATTTGGCTGTTGGCTTAACCTAAGTCTAGGTCATCTGTCATAATCCGGCGGATATTTGAGTAGAGTTATTCTTTTATCCCATGGATTATGTTGACCATGGCATTGCAGGCAGTAGAACCTGAAAGTGAAACAGCGTTTTTGTTTTGTACAAATCCCGGATTTTCCATAGGAAATAATCCCCGAGGAAATATATCGCAAGACATAAACGGTATTCCTGGTCACTTATCAAATTTATCTACCCTGCGTTAACCATAGGTCAAAAGGGTATTGCTTCTTAAGAAATAATAGATGCAGGGGAAGACCGGTATGCCGGGTAATGGGCAAGGTAAAATAATATCAAAGTGAGGGATTATTTCCATGTATCAAGACAAAGAGTTAGTTTGCAGAGATTGCGGTGCAAGTTTTACTTTTACCGCCGGAGAACAGGAATTCTACGCAGAGAAAGGTTTCCAAAATGAACCCGTTCGATGCAAGCCCTGCCGTGATGCAAGAAAGGCAAACAGAAGGGGCGATGGGACCAGAAGAGAGATGTACGATGCTGTATGCGCAGAGTGCGGCGGTCCTGCCAGAGTTCCGTTTGTTCCAAGAGATGACAGACCAGTCTATTGTAGTGATTGCTATCAAGCTAAAAGACAGATTTCAAATGCATAATTAGAGTAAGTATGTAATTAACAGATAAATTGGTCAGACTGAGCCCTGGTGATAAAAAAACCAGGGCTTTTTATTGTTATGTATGTCGAAAAATGTAATGTACAATAATGGATGTGGATAGTTGTTAACTATTTATCCACAGAAAAAACAGCTAAAAGTCTAGTTATACACAGGGTTATCCACAATATCTACAATAATATTATTCACATATACACAGTTTGTGAAATATGTAATAGAAAAATTTGGCACCATATGTCAAACTTTCAGGAATTATTTGGTACATAAATATGCATTGATTTTTTGTAAATATTCGTTTATAATATCATAGTAAAATGTATGGGAGAAGAAATTGGGAGGAGATGTTATACATGAAAAGGATACTTATTTGCCTTTTGGTGCTGACACTAGTACTTTCATTTATTGGTTGTTCAAAAATTGATACGATGAAAAGAATTAAAGAAACCAATAAGATAATATGGGGTACCAATGCTGCTTTCGCACCTTTTGAGATGAGACAGGGAGATGAGGTAATTGGCATCGATGCTGATATTGCCCAACGAATTGCAGATAAGCTGGGCGTGGAGCTTGTAGTAGAGGATATGGAATTTGAAGCCCTTATGTCGGCTTTGAAGTCAGGTAAAATAGACTTTATAGCTGCCGGCTTTACCAAGAAACCGGATAGAGAGGAACAGGTATTGTTTACCGATACCTATTTCACAGCCGTACAGGTTATAATCGTGATGAAGGACAATGAGGAGATACAAGGTCCCGATGATTTGGTAGGCAAGAGAATCGGTGTTCAGAACGCTACAACCGGTGACTTCGTTGCATCAGACATTGAAGGAGCTCAGGTTGAACGTTATAATACCGGTATGGAAGCTGTAATGGATCTTAAGAATGGCAATGTTGACGCTGTTATCATTGATAACCTGCCGGCTCAGTTATTAGCTGAGAAGAATCCTGAGGTAAAAATACTCGATGAGAAACCGGCAGAAAATGAAGAATATGCCCTGGCTGTACGTAAAGGTGACACCGAACTGCAAAAGATTATAAATGAAATGCTTGCAGAGATGAAGGCGGGCGGCGAAATAGAAGAGCTTGTGAATAAGTATTCCATTGGGGAATAATAATAACAAATGACGAGATTGGCGTGAGCTAGCATTGGGTGTGGCCAATGCTAGCTTATTTCATTTATTATTGTATAGTCAGACGTACGTTGATTAGAGGGGGAGGGATTAAATACCTTGCTGGAAGGAATTTTCAAAATTTTATCTGATGCAATTTATTTTAATCTTATTCGTGAAGACAGGTATCTTTTGTTTGTAAACGGTTTTAAAGTATCGATACAGCTTACCGTTTTTGCAGCGTTGATAGGTATTGCGATTGGTCTTCCTATGGCTGTAGCAAAACTTACAAATAATAAAATACTGAACAAAATAGCAACCGTTTACACCGATGTCATACGTGGCACTCCTGCGGTGGTTCAATTGATAATTATATATTATGCCATACTTGGAAGCAGTCATCTTCCCAAACTATTGGTGGCTTCCATAGCATTTGGCATAAACAGCGGGGCTTATGTGACGGAGCTTGTACGTGCCGGAATTCTTGCTGTTGATAAGGGTCAGATGGAGGCTGCCAGGTCCCTGGGCCTTTCATATTATCAGTCCATGCGATATGTAATTGTGCCTCAGGCTATAAAAAACATACTTCCGGCATTGGTCAGCGAATTTATTGTACTTTTAAAAGAGACGGCTATTGCAGGATATATAGCCCTGGATGACTTAACCCGTGCAGGAACAATTGTACGTGGAAGAACTTTTGATGCTTATACACCTTTTATACTGGTAGCACTTATCTACCTGTATATTACTACTGTTCTGACAGCTTTTATGGGCAAACTGGAGAGGAGGTTGCGGCAAAGTGATTAAGGTAGTAAATCTTCATAAATATTTTGGCGATCTTCAGGTTTTAAAAGGTGTAAACAATGAGATTCATAAAGGTGAAGTAGTGTGCATAATAGGCGCCAGCGGTTCAGGAAAGAGTACATTTCTGCGCTGTTTAAACCTACTTGAGGAACCAACCGAAGGTGAAATCTATATAGATGGTATTTCACATGTAGAACATAAGAAGGATATAAACAAGTTGCGTCAAAAAGTGGGTATGGTGTTTCAGCAGTTTAACCTGTTTCCACATATGACTGCAACAGAGAATATAATGCTTGCACCGGTCAGGGTAAAAGGCATGTCTCAGGAAGAAGCCAGAGAAAAAGCTATCGAGCTTTTGAGAAAAGTTGGCCTGCCCGATAAGGACGATGAATATCCAAGCAAGCTGTCCGGAGGGCAGAAACAGAGGGTAGCCATTGCCCGTGCATTGGCAATGGATCCCGAGATTATGCTGTTTGATGAACCAACATCCGCATTGGATCCCGAAATGGTGGGAGAGGTACTGGCGGTAATGAAACAGCTTGCCCTTGAGGGAATGACCATGGTGGTGGTAACCCATGAGATGGGTTTTGCTAGGGAAGTTGCTGACAGAATATTGTTCATGGATGAAGGTGTTATTGCAGAGGAAGGAACACCTGAGGAGTTGTTTAATGACCCCAAAAAAGAACGGACCAGGGCTTTTCTAAGTAAGGTTCTATAGGAGGAGGAATGGACTTTGCGAACAACCAGAGTTGTTTTTATACTTATCAGTATACTGATCTTTGCACCTGTTATATTTCTGCAAGGCAGGACAATATTTCGAAAATGGAAGGAGAAGCAAACCAGACAGGCTTTGCTGAGGCTGGGAGCTGCCGTTGTCTTGTGCCTGGCGCTTTTGGTATTTATTATTTCGTTATACCGGTTTACTCTTGGGTATCAGGCTCCGTTGGTGGTGGAAAGGATAGTGATAACTTTCACCGAGAAACTGGAACAGAATATGGATACAACTCAATATACGCAGATATTGCTGGATAACGGCTTGATAGATACAGATTTTCAACCAATATCCGAAATCGATTTAGAACATGCTGGCTTTCAAGAGGGGAATACGTATGATGTATTTATTGGAGAGCAGACATTTGATGGTGATGAGGATAATACGGTTGTACTTTATGTACTGCATAAGAATCGTGAAGGCGGCATATATACGGCTGTAGAGCTTAAATCATATGGGAACAAATGGAAAGCCGTAAAACATCGGGTGGTTGTTCAGGAAGAACTCGACGAGATTTCCGGCATGAAGTATTATGAGATAAAGCGTTAAAGAAATAGTTAAATAAATGTGTGCT
The DNA here is from genome assembly GCA_001513505.1 of Clostridiales bacterium DTU092. Lineage (GTDB taxonomy): Bacteria > Bacillota > Clostridia > Caldicoprobacterales > Caldicoprobacteraceae > DTU074. Next base: position 3,995 of record LFTM01000167.1, read on the forward strand.
GGTCGATCTCTGAGCCGCCCGGAAATTTCTTTATTTAGAGAATTTGTTTATGCAGGGACAATCTCTTTTTTTATATTTATATATTCGAGATATTGAAATATTAAACTATCCAATTCTTTGCTCAGCTGTTGCACCCTTTTATCATCGAAATCAAATCTGTTGGATAGTACAATTTTGTTTAATTCCTCCCGCTTGGTTTCAATCTTATGAATAAGCTGTTTTATTTCCACGATTTTGCCTCCTTTCATTTAATTGTGACATATTTTTATCATGCAGTGTAAAAAATAACCTTTTAATATATAAATAACTACAGAATGCTGTATAAAACAAAAAAATTGTTAATTTTTTCATACAATCACAGGCACAGTTTAAACAATAAATTATAGGGTATAAATAGAAGTAAGAAAGCACAATCAGAGGAATTCTAGTGTATTTACAGAATAAAATAGTATAAGCAAAACGGATGGAAAGGAGTTGGCCTCTATGATTATTAAACTGAGCGGGAGAAACGTTGATATTACTGAAGCTTTACGCAACCAGGTGTATAAAAAGGTAGGCAAACTTGAACGCTATTTTAATCCCGACACAGAGGCTCAAGTAACCATGACGGTAGAAAACTATCGGCACATAGTTGAAGTAACCATCCCTTTCAACGGTATTGTTATCCGGGCAGAAGAAGAAACCGACGATATGTATGCATCAATAGACAAGGTCCTGGATAAGCTGGAAAGACAGATACATAAGCATAGGACCAGGCTTGGAAAGCGTTTCAGGGAAGGGGCTTTTAAAAATGACTCACCAATTTTCAGTGAACACATTGAGACTGAAGATTATGAACCTAGAGTAGTGAGGACCAAACGTTTTGCCTTAAAACCCATGATAATTGACGAAGCAATTTTACAGATGGACTTATTAGGACATAGCTTTTTCGTATTCAGAAACGCGGAAACCGATGAAATTAATGTTTTATATAAGCGTAAAGATGGAAATTACGGGTTGATTGAACCGGAATATATGTAAAGGGCTGTAAAGCCCTTTTTTTATATCC
>LFTM01000124.1 GCA_001513505.1 Clostridiales bacterium DTU092
TATGGCATTCATTCTGTTGCTGCTGCTTTCCAATCCCAGTATATAATTACCCTTTAATTGATTCCTGCTGTTTCAAATTCATCCCGGGTAATACCCTGAATTCTTATTTTTTTTATTTCTTCAATGATCAAATCCGCTACATTCCTTGCCTGATCGGGTATCATACAGGCATATATAGTAAACTTCCCGCCGCATGTATATAAAGAAGGATATGAAAAAATGGAATAAACCAGGCCACGCTCTTCTCTGATATTTTGAAACAGACGTGAGCTCATTCCGCCTCCAAAAATATTAATTAATATCATAAGAGGATATATGTCGTTGTTTCCAAGTGTTATACCGGGGTACCCAAAACAAAGATGAATCTGTTCAATATCCTTCCATTTAAAAAGATATTGATGTTGGTAGGCCGGTAATTGAATATCAATACTCTTCCTGTTATTCTTCCAACTGTCAAAGTACCTGTGTGTCAATTCCATTACCTGATCTTCATTAAAATTGCCTGCGATGGATATTACGGTATTATGTGGTGAATACATTTCATTTAAAAAGGATAGCAGTTTATCCCGGGCTATGTTCTGTATAAACTGTTGATTCCCTAATATTGGATTTGCCAGAGGGTGGTTGCCTAATAAAGCCCTGTCCAACAATTCGGCTACAAGATCTTCCGGAGAATCCTCGTACATAAGGATTTCCTCCAGGATTACACCTTTCTCCTTTTCAATTTCAACAGGATCCATGATTGAATTCATAACCATATCCGATAAAATATCCAGGGCCAGCGGCAAATGCTCGTCCATCACATTGCTGTAATAGCAGGTGCACTCCTTTGCGGTAAATGCGTTTAACTGGCCACCTACCGAATCCATAGCCTGAGCGATTTCTTTTGCAGTACGTGTTTTTGTCCCCTTAAACAGGATATGCTCCAAAAAGTGTGACATGCCGTTATCTTCTTCATTTTCATACACTGAACCTACAGAAAACCATAATCCCACTGATACCGAGCGAAAATGGGGAATTTTCTCTGTTACAATCCTTACTCCATTATCCAATTGCCATTTGTTCTGCATCGTTTCACCTTTCTTCATGTATTTATTATTTATGTGATATGTTTCACTTTTAATCAGTTGCATTATCATTATTTGATATCAGGTCCGATATACGGCCAATTTCCAACCCTTTTTGCCGGAGGTTTTCAATAATGATGGGCAAAGCCTTGATTGTGTCCTCCGTTGGATGCATTAAAATAAAAGCTCCTTTATGCGGATTTTTCATAACTCTTTTTACAATGTTTTCGACCCCATCCCGCCTCCAGTCAATTGTATCAATACTCCACATAATAGTTTTATATCCCAGCGAATTTGCTGCCCGGAGTGTGGTATTGTTGAAATCACCGTAAGGCGGGGCAAACAAACGGGTTTTTATACCGCTAATCTCTTCAATAGTCCTTTCAGTCATGATGATTTCCTGACAGTTTTCTTCAAAGCTTAGCTTGCTGTGATATTTATGATGATAACCATGATTACCAATTTCATGCCCTTCATGTACCATACGTTTTAACAGCTCCGGATTGTCTTTCGCCCATTCTCCCCCTATAAAAAAAGTAATACGGATGTTGTTTTCTTTTAATAAATCCAGCATATCCGGTATATATTCCGTTCCCCAGACAACATTGCATTCAAATGCAACCAGGGGATGGGTTTCAGGACCCTTGTATATCGGACTTAAAGCTGAAAAACTTAATACACTCCGGGTTTCATCCCATCCCAATGACGCAACGATGGCTATTAGCATCATTATAGCAAAACATAAAACAATATGTTTTTTTCTTAATACAATAATCATTGATATCCTTCCACCTTTTACATTATTTCTATTTAAATAATTATTCCAACGGTGGAAGGATATGTGTAAAAATAAAACATAAACTTTGAAAGTTTATGTTTTATTCCTGTTATTTTTCACAGGATTGAAAGTGGATTTTCGTTGACGATAGTTTTCCCTGGTTCCGCTTCCCTTTTTAGACGTTGCTGGTGGTGGTAATGTATCTTTTCTTGACAGATTGATGCGTCCATGTTCGTCAATATCCGTTACTTTTACAGTTATTTCATCTCCTATCTGGACCACATCCTCAACCTTGTTTACTCTTTCATGGGCCAGCTTTGATATGTGAACCAACCCTTCCTTACCAGGGAAAATCTCTACGAATGCCCCAAAATTAGCTGTTCTGACAACTTTGCCAGTGTATATCTCGCCTGCTTCGACTTCCTTGGTAATGTTTTCAATTATGTTCAATGCCTTATTTGCATCATCGATGTTTGGAGAATATACATATACACGGCCGTCATCCTGTATATCGATCTTAACTCCCGTTTCGTCAATTATCCGGTTTATAGTCTTACCTCCGGGGCCTATGACATCTCTGATTTTATCCGGATCAATAGTAGTTGTAACAATTTTGGGAGCGTATGTTGAAAGTTCTTTTCTTGGTTCGGGTATAACTTCCAGCATTTTCTTCAGGATAAACAGCCTGCCTTCCAATGCCTGAGCCAAAGCCATCTCGAGTATATTCCGGTCAATTCCCTTTATCTTGATATCCATTTGAATAGCTGTAATTCCTTTTTCCGTTCCAGCTACTTTAAAGTCCATATCGCCTAGAAAGTCTTCAATTCCCTGAATATCACTCAGAATAACTACCTGACCTGTTTCTTCATCTTTTATCAGACCCATTGCCACACCTGCAACCGGTGCCTTTATGGGAACTCCGGCGTCCATAAGGGCCAGAGTACTGCCGCATACACTGGCTTGAGATGTAGAGCCGTTGGAACTCATAACTTCAGATACCAGACGGATGGTGTAGGGAAACTCATCTTCGCTCGGAATCATCGGTTCCAGAGCTCTTTCAGCCAGAGCACCGTGTCCAATTTCACGCCGCCCGGGTCCTCTCATAGGTCGTGCCTCTCCAACGCTGTACGGAGGGAAGTTATAGTGATGAATATATCGTTTAAAATCTTCTTCCCATAAACCATCGAGAACCTGAACATCACCAAGCGCACCCAGGGTACATGCTGTAAGGACCTGGGTTTGTCCCCGCTGGAACAAGCCGGAGCCGTGAACCCGCGGAAGCAAACTGACTTCGCAATAGATGGGACGGATTTCATCAGGTTTCCTTCCATCAGGCCTTAAGTTCTCTTTTAATATTCTTGTGCGGACAATTTCTTTGGTTATGGTGTTCAGTATTCCTTTTATATCNNTTTTATATCGGCTTCAGTATCAGGATATTCTTCTGAAAAGTGTTCTATAACATCATTTTCTACTGCCTTTAAATTAGCTTCGCGAACCTGTTTATCAAACGCCTGAACGGCATCGGCTATTTTATCTGTAGCATATTCTCTTACCTTTGCTTCCAAATCAGGATCCGGAAGGGATAAAACTACTTCACGTTTAGGTTTTCCTACCTCCTGGACTATTTTTTCCTGGAAAGCTACCAGTTCCTTTATTACCTCATGCCCATACATAATGGCTTCCAGCATTTCTGATTCGGTTACCTCTTTTGCACTGGCCTCAACCATTAGAACCGCGTCTTTGGTTCCTGAAACAACCAGATCCAGTTTACTCTTTTCACGCTGTTCACTGTTTGGGTTTATAATAAACTGGCCGTCTATCATCCCAACTGCTACCGAACCTGTAGGTCCCAAAAAAGGTATGTCGGAAATGCTAAGTGCTATAGATGAACCAAGCATGGCAAATACATCCGGAGGATATTCAGGATCTACTGAAAGGGCCATAGCAACTATGTGTACGTCATTACGATAACCTTCAGGGAATAAAGGTCGTAACGGACGATCAATTAATCTAGCAGTTAATATGGCTTTTTCAGTAGGTTTACCTTCTCTTTTGATAAACCCCCCGGGAATTCGACCTACCGCATAAAGCTTTTCTTCAAAGTCTACGCTGAGAGGAAAAAAGTCAATTCCTTCCCGGGGTTCTTCTGAAGCAGTAGCTGACACGAATACCAGGGTATCCCCGCAGCGAACGGTACATGCTCCGTTGGCTTGCCCGGCAAGTTTCCCTACTTCAACAGTTATAGTGGTACCTGTAACATCGGTAGTGTAGGTCTTATATTCCATCTGATTATCGTCTCCTTTCATTTTAGTTTCAATTTGGATAATGATATATTTTTATATAGTTTGTTCTTACTTCTTTTTATTAATCCATTTGTTAAAAGAAATGGAGCGGGTATCCCCGCTCCGCCCACTATTTTCTTAAATTCAGCTTAGCTACAATAGCCCGATACCGCTCTATATCCTTCTTCATCAAATAATTGAGTAAACCTCTTCTCCGACCGACCATCATAAGAAGCCCCCTGCGGGAATGATGATCCTTTTTGTGGATTTTAAGGTGCTCATTTAAGTGATTGATCCGTTCGGTGAGAAGAGCAATCTGCACTTCAGGAGAACCGGTATCATTCTCATGCAGCTTGTACTCATCAATTATTTGAGTTTTCAGATTCTTGTCCATAGTTTGTTCACCTCCATTTTATAATACCCCCATGTCCTTAGTAGAGCGCCGGAGATTCGCTAAACCAAGGAAATGGTTGAATAATACATTTATTCATTAGCTATTCTATCATACCTTGCACATTTTGTAAACGAGGTTTTTAGCAGTGCAAATGTCAAGCCGCATCTGATTTATCAGGCCTTGTACCGATGCAAATCGGATTTCATCCCTGATATGCTTTATAAAATATATCCTCATTGTCCGGCCGTAAAGCTCACCTTCATAATCCCAAAAATGGGTTTCTATATGAATTCCCGTTCCATTAAATGTAGGATTGCTTCCTACATTTGTAACACCCCACAACCTTTTTCCTTCGGTTATACATTGGGTCAGATAAACGCCAAATTTAGGGATTACTATGTTCTTGCAGCCAACATCAAGATTCGCGGTAGGGTACCCGAGTTTGCTTCCTCTTCCTGCACCCGGCACTATCCTGCCGTTGATTGAATAATGCCGGCCTAATAAACGGGTGACCTTTAACATACGACCTTTTTGTATCTGTTCACGTATAAAGCTGCTGCTTACAACCTCGCCATCCACCTTGTAAGGTGGCATTACAATCACATTAAAGCCTTTTTCAGCCCCAATCTTCTTTAATAATTCAACATCACCCCTGGCCTGATGTCCAAAACGGTAATTATATCCTACCACCACATACCGGACATCGTATTTGTCCAGCAGAAAATTATTAATAAAATCTTCGGGAGATGTATTAGCAAAGTTTCCATCAAAATTGTTCAGAACAAGCAAATCGATACCTAAACGGTGAAATTCAAGTATTTTTTTATTCAGATTCATAATTTGGGAAGGCTGATTATCCGGTAACAAAAATTTCAATGGATGCTGTTTAAATGTATACACCATGGCAGCACATTTATGTTTATCTTTAAGCCTGTTTAAACAATGAATCAAAGACTGATGTCCCTTATGTATCCCGTCAAATGTTCCTAAGGCAATGGCTACCGGCATTCTATAGGTATGACTGAGTGTGTCATTGAATATTACCTGCATAATACCCCCTAAACCAGAACTTTTTTCATTTTAATGCATAAACCGTTTTCCACTGGTTCAGCAGCGGCAATCCCGATGAATTGACCTCCGCAGTAAATTCTAACCATGTTATCACTTCCAAGATGGATATGACTGATTAATATACCAACATTCTCTTCATTGCTAAAACAGACCGTATTACCATTAACAAGCTTTTGACGATACCTATGGGATAATTCTATTCCAGGCAGTTTATCAACGGCTTGATCCATCGGTATAATAATCTTTTCCATTTCACCTTTTTCAAAGAACTGTCTGACTTCATCAAGTGTATATGAATTTTCCAATCTATATTTTCCAGTCCTGTATCTTAATAAAAAGCTCATATATGCACCGCAACCCAGCTTTCTCCCAATATCTCTGCACAGCGACCTGATATAAGTTCCTTTTGAACATACCACTTCAAATAAAATTCTGTCAGGTGCGGTGAATTTAATTATTTCATTTCGATATATTACAATTTTTCGGGGAGGAATATTTAATTCCTGACCTTCCCTGGCATATTCATATAATTTTTTACCTTTATATTTTACTGCCGAGTATGCAGGAGGATACTGTGTAAGCTCTCCGCTAAACTCACTGAAAACCTGTTGTATGGTTTTCAGGTCAGGATACTGGTTTGATGTTGACAGAATTTCTCCGTATGAATCCAGTGTATCGGTTTCTGGTCCCAAAACCATTTCACACCGGTATTCCTTCGTTTCATCAGTTATATAACTGGATAATCTTGTAGCTTTTCCTATACAGACCGGGAGAACTCCAGCAGCACCCGGATCTAATGTTCCAGTATGTCCTACCTTTTTTATTTTAAGCAGTCTGCGGAGATAGGCAACCACATCATGTGAGGTCAAGCCAGGAGGCTTTAAAATGTTTATTACTCCATTCAAAGGTTATACCTTCCCATCATACATATTTTTTAGTTCTTCCAGCACCAAATTCTTGGAACTTGATATATCATCTTCTATTGTGCAGCCCGCTGCTCTGGCG
>LFTM01000105.1 GCA_001513505.1 Clostridiales bacterium DTU092
GACGGGAGCGGTGGGAGGTACCGTGGGAGGCGGGTTGGAACCATACAAACAGGCATATCAATACTGGAGCAGGGAATGGCGGGACCAAAACAGTTTTCAGGAGTTTCTGAATTTATGGCAGGGAACGGCTCATGTACAGTTATTAAAGCTCCTTCCTGCCGGCGAGGAAAAGGATCAGAAAAGGTTTTTTGTCGAGACACGGCATTTAGAGGTTACGGCCGATAAACCCCGCAGCGGAATTTTTTATTATACCGGATTTTTTACTGTTGGAAAAACAGAGGAAGGATGGGGTATTACCGGTGGAAGCCTTGAGCCTCAGAACCTGGTATGGCAACTGGGCGGACACCAGCCATGGCGGTCTGATCCTGTTTTGGCAGCTGTTGTAGATGGTCTGGGACTCGGTCTCCAGGCCGTGGTTGGCAGCCCTGTAGTCCGGGATAATCCGGATGGTACTGTTTCGGTGATTTTTTCGGATGATAACATCGGTGAAAAGTGTGCGATAATATTGTACCGCCCTTATGACGGCATGTGGCGGGTGCTTGAAAAAGTAGCTGCTGAACAGTAAAAT
>LFTM01000182.1:0-3651 GCA_001513505.1 Clostridiales bacterium DTU092
GCCTGAGATGTTTGGGGATCTGGTAAAGGATGAGCTGAACATCAAAGAACTGGTGTTTACGGAAGATATTGATAATTTTACCACTGTTACCATAAAGCCTCAGCTTAAGACCCTTGGGCCGCGATACGGTAAATTAGTGCCCGGGATCAGGGAAGCCTTAAAGGAATTTGACGGGAAAAAGGCATTGGAGGCTTTCAGGAACGGGCAACCTATTAAGCTTACCGTTCAAGGTCAGGCAATTGAACTTACGGAGGATGACGTGTTGATTGAAACCAGCCATAAGGAAGGCTTTGTGGTGGATAGCAACAGAGATATAGCTGTAGCCCTTGACACCAACCTTACTTCCGAGCTGATAGAAGAAGGCTTTGTACGGGAGATCGTCAGCAAGGTTCAGAACATGCGTAAAGAGGCAGGATTTGAGGTGCAGGACAGAATTGAACTGTACTACTTCAACAATGAAAGGATTGCAGGCATAATACAAAGAAACATGAAAACAATAGCTGACGAAGTACTGGCTACAAAAGTTGCCGAAGGTGAGGCTAACGGTTATACAAAAGAGTGGAATATAAACGATGAAAGGGTAACATTAACAGTTGTAAGAAAATAAACGGATTTAAAATGGGGTTTTAAAACCCCATTTTTTTCTGGATATACTATCAGACTTTTTTATGCATTTCACTGATAATGTTTATAATGGTTTTGAATAATATTCTTCTATCAATGAGCATTGTGTGCAGAATACTATGGAAATTACCTTGTTAAAAGGCTTAGAACCTGTTAACTAAGCGGAAGACAGCCGGAAGCAATGTTTGAGCGTAAGCAAGTTTTGGTGGAGGCCTGGAGCGAGTTTTACGTATTTCTAGCTTTGGAACACCAGTGATTGGAATTATATTTTTCAAATCGTAATGTTTACGGTATTGAAGGGAGTCTTGACATTGCTTATGATTGATAATATATAAAAAGTGAGTTTAGGATTTATATGGATAAAAAATGGAGGGAATAAGCATGAAGTGGATTGATATTACTTTGCCCATGGAGGAAGGCCGTCCAAATTGGCCGGGTGACATCCCTTTTGCCCATCACATAACCCGTCAAATAGGGAAGGATGGCTCCCATGCCAATGTGTCAACAATTGAAAGCAGTGTACATTTTGGTACACATCTTGATGCACCCTATCACTTTATAGCTGACGGCAAGAAGATTGATGAACTGGATTTGAACGTACTCATTGGCCCCTGTCAGGTAGTGGAGGTGCCCTCCGCAGGAGTACATGTCGATTTGGAGGCTCTCAAGCGGACTGTGGTTCCCGGCGTGAAAAGATTACTTATAAAAACGGACAATTCCCAACGGATCCACGACAGGGAGTTCCATAAAAATTTTGTGGCTTTGTCTCCCGAAGCAGCCCGCTGGTTGATAGACCAGGGGATAAAGCTCGTAGGTATTGACTATTTCTCCATTGGACCTTATGGAGATACCAAAGATGTCCATCACATAATTTTAGGACCCAATGATACGGTGGCACTGGAAGGGGTTGATTTGTCGAAGGTAGATCCGGGCTTCTATTATCTTATCTGCCTTCCCATGAAGATAAAGGATGCGGGAGGAGCCCCTGTGAGAGTATTGCTGGGAGCTGAGGAATAAAAAAACCTGAAAGTCAGGGCATTACATGAGAATTGTGTTCGCTTTTTTTGTAAAATGCATGAGTAAGGCGATAATTGAATAGGAAAGCATATAAAAACGCTAATTGCTGTGGATTCAGAAGCGGAAAAAGAGGTAAAATAAGATGTGATAAGCAATATGCAAAAGAAGGAGCAGCAGAAAAATGAAGGAGTATTATGTCGACCTGCATGTCCACATAGGAAGAGCTTCTGACGGAAGGATTATAAAAGGAGGTACCGCCAGGAATCTCACCTTTGCCAATATTGCCTATGAAGCGCGATACCGCAAGGGAATCAATGCCATTGGGGTAGTGGACTGTGTTTCACCATGGATTATAAGGGATATAGAAGAGCTGCTGGACAAAGGACAGCTTGAAGAACTGCCCGAGGGAGGTATGAATTACAGGGATGATCTGGTGCTGTTGCTGGGTTCAGAAATTGAAACCAGGGAGCAGAATAGATGTCATGCCCATTCGCTGGTATTTTTCCCCCGGCTTTCTCAGGTTAAAGAGTTTTCCAGAATTATGGACAAACATATGACTAATCTGCCGGAGAATTCTACAGTCAGCCGGTTGTCGGGCCAACAGCTTTTTGATATAGTGGATTCCCTCGGGGGTTTTTATATGCCAGCCCATGTTTTTACTCCCTATAAGGGTTTTTATGGTAACTGCACCCACAGCCTGTATACCGTTTTTGATGAGGAATCTTTCGGTAAAATCTCGGCGATAGAGCTGGGGCTCAGTGCCGATTCTCAAATGGCAGGTATGCTGTCCGAGCTGGACGGAAAGTCCTTTACCAGTAATTCCGATGCCCATTCGCTGATTAAGATGGGAAGGGAATACAATGTGATGAGGCTTGGGGCTTTGAATTTCCAGGAGGTGCTAAAGGCTTTAAAAGGTGAGGACGGGAGAGGGATTGTTGCTAATTACGGCCTTGATCCCAAACTGGGGAAATACCACAGGACTTTCTGTTTAAAATGTAAAGAGACTGCCGGCGATCCTCCTCCGGTGCTCAGATGTCCTAACAACCCAAAACACAGGGTGGTGGTAGGTGTCAGAGATCGTATTGAGGTCATCGGGGATCGGACGCAAAACCCGGAAGAAACCTTAGGGGATTCACTTCCTAATATTCGTCCTCCCTATCATTATCAGGTGCCGCTTAATTTTTTACCCGGTGTGGGGCCAAAAACCATTGACAGGCTGATTAACGAATTCGGGACCGAAATGAATATCCTGCACAGGGTTAAGCCGGAGGAACTGAGTAAGGTGGTATCCCAACCCATAGCGGATATGATAATTAAAGGTCGTGAAGGGAAGCTCAATATAGAACATGGCGGTGGAGGAGTGTACGGCAAGGTCTTGGATTAAGGGGGATGTTGTGTGATTTATATTGTGACGGCTTTACCGTGGGAGGCTCGTCCTATAATTGATAGATACAATCTGAAACGTGAAGGCGATCCCAGATATTTTCCGGTGTTCAGCGGCAATGATATGCGCCTTATAGTGAGCGGGGTCGGCAAGATTGCTTCATCAATAGCAGCCACCTATCTGCTCGCCGGGGAAGAAACCGGTCAGGATACAGCAATTGTAAATATCGGGTTATGCGGTGCCGTAAATCAGGAGCATCCTATTGGAACCTCCGTTCTGGTAAATAAAATTGTGGACCATGAGACCGGGAATGAGTATTATCCCGACATACTGTTGAAACACCCTTTCATAGAAGGCAGTATTGAAACCCACAGCCGGGTTGTCAGGCGGGAAAACGTTGACGGCGGGCAAACACGGATCCTGGCTGATTATGTGGATATGGAGGCTTCGGGTTTTTATCAGGCTGCAGTCAGGTTTTTATCCCCCCATCAGATATACGTAATCAAAATTATTAGTGATTACCTGGACGTGAAGGATTTTCACAAGGACAGGGTTACCGGTTGGATTGCCCGGGCTGTTGATGATATTTATGGATTTCTGGAACAGGTCAGAATGTTTTGCAAGTC
>LFTM01000182.1:3679-8400 GCA_001513505.1 Clostridiales bacterium DTU092
ATGTTTTGCAAGTCCAATGAGCCGGTTTTTTCTGAAGCCGAACAATGCTATCTGGAGAACATCAAAGAAAGACTGCGACTTACGGTAACTCAGGGACATCAGCTTGTTGATTTGGCCCGGAAATACAAGATCAGGACCGGTAAACCGCTGCCGGATTTTTCGGACGTTATTGGAATTGAAGTTAAGGTAAAGGCTGAGGGGAGGAAAGCATTTGAGGGAATCAAAAGGATACTCACTGCAGAGTAAATTTTCCCACATATATATAGAGCAAAAAGCCTTATCGTATCCGGTTACCCGTCATATTCTTGAGCACTTTCCCAGGTCGGTGAAAGTGGTAATTCAGCATTATAAGGATGTATTCAACAGGCCTCATCAGAATTTCAGGCGGCAAAAGGATTCTCCCAAACTGATTCTGGCTGTAAAGGAAGAGCCCTTTTTTTATCAGGGACCCGAAATATGTGAGGATTTTGGTAATAAAAATTTTTATTACACGTCATGCATTTTAAACTGTCTTTATGACTGTCATTATTGTTATTTACAAGGTCTTTACACATCGGCCAATATTGTAATATTTGTGAACATAGAAGATTTTTTTAAAGCTGTAGGAAAACTGCTTGAGCATGAAAGTCTGTATCTTTGTGTATCTTATGATACTGATCTTCTGGCGTTTGAAGGTATCGTACCTTATGCATCCCGATGGATAGATTTTGCAAGCAGCAAACAAAATCTGAGTATTGAACTGAGAACCAGAAGTGTTAACTATGAAGCTATCAGAGGGTTAAAACCTGCTGAACAGGTGATATTAGCCTGGTCACTATCTCCTCAGGAAGTTGCACAGCGTTATGAAAGCCTGGCTCCGTCCCTGGAAGCAAGGTTGCTGGCAGTAAAAGCTGCTGTTGAAGACGGCTGGAAGGTTCGGCTGTGTTTTGAACCTATACTTAAAATGCAGGGGTGGCAGGAGATCTATTCTGAATTTTTGAACAACGTATTTGCAACGATTCCGGCTGAAGGGATTTTTGATGCGAATATTGGAGTTTTCCGCATGAACAGGGAGCAGTTCAAAAGGATCAGCAGATTCCGGATGGATACCGATGTATTTGTTTACCCGATGATGTGTTCGGAGGAAGGGATAATGAGCTATGTTGAGGAAAAGGAGATGAAGGACTTTATACGTCAGAAGCTTGTACGGTATCTGCCCGAGCATAAGATATATGGCTAATATATGACTATTGGTCATGAAACCGGATATTTTTTCTGCAGGATTTTGAAAATCTTTGCAGAAATTGATAAATAACAGAAAAAGCTGGAGAGGAGTGAAGTTCACCATGGCAATCAGTGTTAAGGAAATTGAATACAAGGAATACGGGAAATGCGTTGAGATCTCCAATGGTACGGTTGATGTAGTGGTTACTGTGGATGTGGGGCCGAGAATTATACGATTTGGCTTTATCGGCGGTGAGAACGAGTTATGTGAAGCTCCTGGAGCATCTCAACCCATAGGCGGCCCTGTTGGTGGTGTATGGAAAATAAAAGGCGGACACAGATTATGGCATAGTCCTGAAAATATGCCTCGTACCTATATCCCTGATGATAATTCTGTGGAATGGTGCGAAATCGATAACGGTATTAAGGTTAGGCAAAAGATTGAACCATGGGCGCAGATTGAAAAGGAAATGGAGATTACCCTTGCTGCCTGCTGTGACAGGGTCAGGATAGTTCATCGTTTGACGAACAGAAATGCATGGCCCGTTGAGTTTTCTGTATGGGCGCTGACAGTGGTGGCACCGGGTGGAAAGGAGATTATTCCTCAGCCCCGAAGGGATACCGGCTTGTTGGGCAATCGCGTCATTGCTTTATGGCCTTATTCAAAGATGAATGACCATCGCATCTACTGGGGAGATAAATATATTGTATTGCAGCAGGATCCTAACACACGATATCCGTTTAAATTTGGAATAAATAATGAGGATGGATGGGCAGCTTACTTCAACCACGGGAATTTGTTCATAAAACGGTATATTCATCAAATGGGGGCTAAATACCCCGATTTCGGTGTTTCCTATGAAACCTACACTACCGATTTTATGCTTGAGATGGAAAGCCTGTCGCCGTTGACTCTTGTAGAACCCAACGCCACTCTATCCCATGTGGAGGAGTGGGAGCTTATTGGTGATGTGGAAATTCCGTCCAACGATGAAGCGGAAATTGATAGAGTGGTCAAAGAGCATATAGTGTGCTGCAGTTGCGATTGTTGTTAACAGCAGATAAGCGGACTATGAAAATAGTCCGCTTAAATTTTTTTAGAGTTTGTTCCGTTTACACAAAATTCCTGTTTGAATAAACAGCAGCGTTGTGATATTCTTAATAGGGTAAGCCATATATTTCTACATTTAATAACAAATTCAGTGGAGGTGGTAGTGTGGACACTGGCCCTAGTTGTTTACCTAGAAGTAGTAACAGAATAATATGTAAGGGGGTGGTTCATTCTGCTGCCTCTGTTTTCCATTTAATAATAAATAATACAAATCCTGTATGTTGATATAAGGATTCTGTCAGCTCAAGCCATACATTATTTCGTCTCTATATGATTAAAGTGCATACTATATATACAGCAACAGAGATGCGGCGGATGTATGTTTAATAATGAGGAAAACACGGGGCAGCGGTTTTGGCACGTGTTGAGGTATTATAATGTGTCAGTTATGAAGAATAATCATATGGAGAAAAGGAGGTAATGATATGGCTTTAGAGGATTTGATGATGCTGTTAAACGAGAAAAGATATGTTGAATGGAAAGAAAGAATAAAGGAATTACAGATACCTGATATTGCTGAATTTATAGATGAGCTTGATACGAAGCATGCTATTATAGCTTTCAGACTGCTTCCAAAAGAGATCGCAGCCGATGTTTTTTCCTATCTGTCTTCCGAGCGTCAGAGTGAGATATCCATGCTGGTTGATGAAAAAGAGCTGACCGAAATTATGGACGATCTCTTTTTTGACGATAAAATAGATTTTCTGGAAGAGATGCCTGCCAACGTGGTCAAAAGGATTTTGAGAAATGTTTCTGAAGCGGAGAGAAGACTGATCAATCATTTTCTCACATATCCCGATAATTCTGCAGGCAGCCTGATGACAATTGAGTTTGTAGATCTGAAAAAAGAGATGACGGTAGGCAATGCCCTGGAAAAAATACGGAGGATTGGCAGGGACCGTGAAATAGTTTATACCTGTTATGTTACCGACGCGAAACGTAAACTGGAAGGCATAGTTTCATTGAAAGATCTGGTTTTAGCTTCTCCTGATGAAAAGGTCGAGGATATCATGAGAAAGGAAGTCATCTATGTTGATACCTATGATGATCAGGAAGACGTTGCTGACATATTCAAGAAATATGACTTCCTTGCTTTGCCGGTGGTGGATCAGGAACAAAGGCTGGTAGGAATAATAACAATCGACGACATTGTTGATGTCATTGAGCAGGAGAATACCGAGGACTTCCAGCGCATTGCGGCTATTCAGCCTTCGGAAATCGAGTATTTGGAGGCCACTCCACTGGTGTTGGCCAGACAGAGGATTGTATGGCTTATGATATTGATGATTTCTGCTACCGTAAGCGGATATATAATCCGAAGGTTTCAAGTTGCCATTGAGGCGGTAGTTGCCTTGACGGCTTTTATCCCTATGCTGATGGATACCGGTGGAAATGCAGGTTCCCAGTCATCGGTGACGGTAATCAGAAGTCTTGCACTTGGAGAGTTGAAGCTAACTGATATTCTAAAGGTGATTAGGAAAGAGCTTCAGATTAGCATACTGGTCGGGCTTGGATTGACGCTTGTGAATTTTATCAGGGTATATTTTATAGAAGGTTATGATATTTCCATTGCATTCACTATATCCTTGACCTTATTTCTGACTGTTATTTTTGCTAAATTAATCGGCGGCACACTACCAATGGTTGCTAAAAAAGTAGGGCTTGATCCCGCCATAATGGCCAGTCCTCTGATTAGCACAATTGTAGACGCTGTTTCTCTGATAATATATTTTTCACTGGCTGTAAAGATTCTGCATATAGCAGTTTGAAATAAAGCACAAAAGAATTTAGCCCATTACTGTGACAGGGCTGTAATCCTTTTACAGTAATGGGCAAAATTTATGCAATCAGATATATGAAACAGATATGTATACAGTATGGCCTTTCAAAGATATAAAATGCGACAGCCCGATACCTATATGCAGGTTTTTATTGTCTGGTTTGTTTTTACAGATTCTAAAGCCAGTTCCCGTATTTGGACAATCCTTCTGGCCTCTTCAGGTTTAACGGCTAATTCTTCTCCGTACAGCAGATGTTGAGCTATGTTTTTATAATATTTGGTCCAGTCTCCCGGAACTGATTCCAATTGTTGTGCCGGCTGGTTCTTTGAGTAAAGCACGCCTGAAAAACCAGAGTCCTGTATTGAATCAGGTATTGTCTCCCCTCTTTGTAAAGCTGCTTCCTGAGGGTCGTACCCTTCACAGACAAGCCTGGAACGGCTTCCCCAGACATCCCAGCCTTTTATACGCTTATGACTGCTGTTTGCAGTTTCTATTATGTGTCTGGTGCCATCCTCATATACCAGAAGGCATAGCGCCCAAGTTTCGACATCAACTTCTTTAACTGAATATTGCATATCACAATAAACTGATACTACTTTTGCAGGGTTGAGCAATAAAGCCTGATC
>LFTM01000104.1 GCA_001513505.1 Clostridiales bacterium DTU092
GGTGTTGCATTTAATTTTACAACGAACCCTTCTTTTTGTATATAAACCAAACATATGTGACTTAATCTCATAAAACTTTCGTTGTTTATTAATTTCGGTAATAATAAAATTTTTTACCCCAAATAGAATAACTTATTTTAACTTATTATAATGGGCTCGATATGAGCCCTGTCCATTTTTGGGGAACCCGGCAGGGGTTTTGTACTTTAAATAAAGCATGGGATGAACTATAATTGAACAAAAGAGTTTCATTAATAAATAAGGGAGGAAGATAAAAAATGTTTAACGGCATGTTTGGGATTACCAAATTATCGGACGCTGAAACCCGTTCCATCAGTGCGGAGAACGTCTATGGTGAAAAAGGCCGGGGAGGTATGGCACAGGTCAGCGAAGTACCTCAACCCGAAGTGGAAAAAATCGGCCAGGTATGGGATGGACCGAATCAATGTGCCCGGGAACTGGGTGCCAAATGGAAGGTAAGACCGTGTATTACCCTGCCGAAGGAATCGACTACAACGATAATGGACATAGAAGGGCCGGCTACCATCCAGCATATATGGATCACGGTTGACCCCAAGCGGCATCGGGATCTTATACTGCGGATGTATTGGGACGGTGAAGAAACACCCAGCGTAGAAGTGCCCATTGGGGATTTCTTCTGTAACGCATGGAACCGTGCTACCAACATCACGGCCCTGCCCATTAACGTTAATCCAACCGGTGGACTGAACTGCTACTTTCCAATGCCCTTCAGAAAACACGCCCGTATAACCGTTGAAAACCTGGCACCTGAAGATCAGAGCGGTTTCTTTTACACGATCAACTATTCCCTCGGACCGGTTCATGAGTCTGAAGCGTACTTCCATGCTCAGTTCAGACGCACCAATCCCTTGAAGTATATGGAGGATTATACGATTTTAGACGGAGTCAAGGGTAAAGGCCATTATGTAGGCACATTTATGGCATGGCAGCAGAATAATGACGGATGGTGGGGCGAAGGAGAGTTCAAAGCGTATATTGACGGCGATACAGAATATCCTACCATTTGTGGAACCGGAACCGAAGATTACTTCGGAGGCGCCTGGGGTTTTGGAGGAAACTTCTCAGCACCGTTCCTTGGCTACCAAGATGTGACTGTGCTGGAACAGCCCGGTCATGCTATCAACCGACATGGTAACCGGCATATCATGTACCGCTTTCACATACTGGATCCCATCCGGTTCAAGCAGGATTTAAGGGTTACAATGCAGGCCATCGGCTGGCGAAGTGAAGGCCGATATCTGCCTCTGCAGGATGATATATCATCGGTAGCCTACTGGTACCAGGCCGAACCTCATGCTCCTTTCCCCAAATTCCCCAGCCGGAATCAACTGGAGATAATCTAAAAATAAATCCCCGCAGATGTTTTTTCTGCGGGGATTTATTTTTTTACTCGTATTAATGCATCAGTCGTTTGAAGAATCAGGTTACTTCAATTCTACCTTAGCGCCTACTTCTTCAAGCTTTGCCTTAGCTGCTTCGGCTTCTTCCTTGCTTACGCCTTCCTTAACTGCTTTTGGCACGCTTTCTACCAGGTCTTTAGCTTCCTTAAGTCCTAAGCTTGTCAGTTCACGAACAACTTTGATAACTTTAATCTTCTCTGCACCAAAATCGGTAAGGACTACGTCAAATTCAGTCTTCTCTTCTTCAGCAGGCGCAGCGGCACCGGGAGCTGCTGCAGCAGCTACAGCTACAGGAGCAGCAGCGCTGACACCAAATACATCTTCCAATTCCTTAACTAATTCAGCCAGTTCCATAACTGTCATATTTTTAATAGCTTCAATAATTTGATTCTTATCCATTTCAAATTACCTCCTAATATTAAATATTTAAATTTTCATTTTATTTGTGATTATGCCTCTTTTTGGCCTCTTATACCTTCCAAAGCATATACAAATGCCCTCATAGGGCCGCTGAGAACCCCCACAAGATTTGCAATGGGAGCATTCATGCTGCCCAGCATCTTGGCAATGAGTTCTTCTCTGGACGGAAGCTTGGCCAGTGCCTGAACACCTTCAACATCAATAATTTTACCGTCCACAACTCCGCCCTTAAATTCCATTTTCTTCAGCTTGTTGATGTTATCTGAAAGAATTTTAGCTGGAGCTACAGGCTCCTCAACGCCAAATGCAATGGCTGTAGGTCCTTCCAAATAAGGAATTAAATCTTCCAGCCCCAGTTCCCGAGCTGCTATCTCAATCAGTGTGTTTTTGTAGACTTTATAAACCACACCGGCTTCACGGAACTGTTTTCGAAGTTCATTTGCTTCCTGTACCGTTAAGCCACGGTAATCTACCAATATAGCACTTTTTGAGTTTGCAAACCTGTCCTTCAGCTCTTCAACTATCTGAACCTTTTCTTTTTTTGCTGGCATCTCCGTTACACCTCCTTACCTGAATAAAAAACAAAACCCCCTTACCGCAAAGTAAGAGGGTATTATATACCCATTCTTATCCTACCTCGGTAGGCTGTAAAACATTTAAGCATTCGCACCTACTGTCTGCGGTAAGCATCAATAGAATTTCTGCTAAATCTATTAAATTCCTATTAAATCCTGTAATTAAAATCTAGCTGGATTAATCTTTATTCCCGGTCCCATCGTGCTGGACAATGCAATACTCCTTAGGTAAGTTCCTCTTGCAGCTGCAGGTTTTGCGCGAACAACCGCATCCATCAGCACCTGCAGATTCTCCAGAAGCTTTTGTTCATCAAAGGATGCCTTTCCAATAGGTACATGAATTATACCGGCCCTGTCCACACGATATTCTACCTTACCGGCCTTAATATCGTTAACAGCTTTGCCTACATCCATGGTAACTGTTCCGGATTTCGGGTTAGGCATTAAACCACGTGGTCCCAGAATACGTCCTAACCTTCCTACCATACCCATCATATCAGGTGTGGCAACACATACATCAAAATCCAGCCAGTTTTCATTTTGTATTTTAGCANNGGTATTTTAGCCACCAGCTCTTCAGCACCGACAAAGTCAGCTCCGGCTTCTTCAGCCTCCCTAGCCTTATCACCTTTTGCAAAGACTAAGACTTTAACAGTTTTACCTGTGCCGTGAGGCAGTACAACGGTGCCACGCACCTGCTGGTCGGCATGTCTCGGGTCAACCCCTAATCTTATAGATGCTTCAATAGTCTCATCAAACTTAGCGTTTGCAGTTTGTTTAACAAGCTTTATTGCTTCTTCAGGCTCGTACAGGTTGGTACGATCAACCAGCTTCATATTTTCCAGATACCTTTTTCCTCTCTTCATAATTCATCCTCCTTGTGGTAATAACGGAGAAATACTCTTCCTCCCACATTAATAATTAATCTTCAACCGTAATCCCCATGCTTCGGGCAGTACCAGCAACCATTTTCATTGCAGCCTCTACACTTGACGCATTCAAGTCAGGCATTTTAAGTTCGGCGATTTCCCTTATTTGCTGCATAGTAACCTTGGCAACTTTTTCACGGTTAGGTTCTCCCGATGCTTTATCGATTCCAGCAGCTCTTTTCAAAAGAACAGCTGCCGGGGGAGTCTTTGTAATAAAGGTAAATGATCTATCCTGATATACTGTTATAACAACCGGAATAATTAAACCGGCCTGTTTTGCAGTTCTTTCATTAAATTCCTTACAGAAAGCCATAATATTAACACTATGCTGACCCAAAGCAGGACCTACCGGGGGAGCAGGAGTAGCTTTACCAGCAGGAATTTGTAATTTTATCATGCCAACAACTTTCTTTGCCATGTTCGCACCTCCTTACTATACTTCATATCTTTTGAATCTGGTTATATTGCAATTCAATAGGTGTTTCCCTGCCAAACATTGAAACCAATACCCTAACCTTCTTTTTATCAGGATAAATCTCCTCAATAACCCCAATGAAGTTCTCAAGAGGGCCAGAAGTTACCCGCACATTATCGCCTACTTCTACATCAAGCTTAATTGGAATCTCTTCCACGCCCATCATTCGTACCTCTTCGGGAGTAAGGGGAATAGGCTTGGAGCCCGGACCTACAAAACCTGTAACTCCTCTCGTATTGCGTACAACATACCAGGAATCATCCGTCATGATCATCTTAACCAGTACGTAACCTGGAAATATCTTTCTCATGACAGATTTCCTTCGGCCATTCTTGAATTCGATCTGTTCCTCCATAGGAACCTTCACTTCGAGGATGTAATCCTGCAGGCCGCGGTTTTCCACCATCTTTTCTATATTTGCTTTTACTTTGTTTTCATATCCCGAATAGGTATGAATTACATACCATTTGGCGTCATCCATAACTTTCTCTGACATAAATCAAGGGCCAGACTTGTATCCCGGCCACCCCTCCTCCTTTACATTAAGTAATCAATTTCAGGAGTTGGCCTAATATTAAATCCACCAAACCTACAACAATAGCAAAAACGATAATAAAGACTATTGCTGCAACTGTTGAATTTATAAGCTCTTTCCTGCTAGGCCATGACACTTTTTTCAGTTCTGAAACAACTTCACGAAAGTATTTTATTATGCCTCTCTTTTGCTTTTTAGTCTTTGCTTCAGGCTTATTCCTGCTGGCTCTTGCCATTTTTGTCACATCCTTATGATAATTGGGTTAATATACCTAAAAATTTTGAAACTTCTCTACTCTTAACGCGTTTCTCTATGAACAGTATGAGTCCTGCAAAACTTACAATACTTCTTTAGCTCCAGTCTGTCAGGATGGGTCCTCCTGTTTTTTGTAGTATCGTAATTACGCTGTTTGCATTCAGTACAAGCTAAAGTAATCTTCACCCTCATTGTTAACACCTCACTTCAGTCGTAACTGCTAATCAAATCTACCATAGTACTAATTTTATCAACTTAAAGCTTATACCATTCAAATTTACCATATTAATTTTATATTGTCAATTAGCTTTTTTCAAGGACTTTTTTGCAGCTATAGATTATTTATAGATTATTTAAAGGTATTTTATGTATAGCCGGCAACATGTACCCGGCACAGAAAAACGCAGGCCACCGCCTGCGTCTCTATTATTCGTTTATTGTAACGTATGACGTACTTCAGGAGAGATTATTCAATGATCTCAGTTACAGCACCGGCACCAACTGTCCTGCCGCCTTCCCTGATAGCAAACC
>LFTM01000080.1 GCA_001513505.1 Clostridiales bacterium DTU092
ATATTATTTAACATCCCCCATAGAGCTCTTCCTTCAATTTCTCCTCTCCCAGCGCTGGTGACCTTTTGTCACCAGCCTTTTTGTTTTTAATGAAGCTGGTATAAAACAGCGGGAGCTTGTTTATCAGGCCATGTGATATCTGAATTAAAAATATAATAAAAGGGAGTGATGCTCTGATCACTCCCTTTTATTATTCATTTATTACCTTCCGCTAAGCTGCCTTTCAGCCTGCTCGATCATCTTCTTTACCATATACCCACCAATATAACCAGCCTCTTTAGCTGTTATATCCCCGTTATATCCTTGCTTCAAATTAACTCCCAGCTGATTAGCTATCTCAAACTTCATGTTGTCAAGAGCCTGTCTGGCTTCCGGGACTACAGTCCTGTTCCTGTTATTCCTAGGCACGTCTATTTCACCTCCTATTATCGTGGTAGTATTAATTTAACCAATCTTTTAGATTTTACACTGGTAATATTTCGTAATATAAATAGAATAACAACAAGCTTTCATTTGTTCGTAAATCAATGTTTATGAATGTTTTGCTTTTTGTGATATACAATTAAAAACATATTTTTTGACGTTTTATTATAAATAAAAATGCCCGGATTTTCCCGGGCAATTCAGCTAATTTAATGTTATCTCAGCAATTTGTTCATTAAATTTCTTAACTGTATATTCCATCAGAGATTGATATTGCGGATCATCTCTGCTCTGCAGTATCCGTTTGACTGCATAATCAACCTCCTTTAGTATCTCCATATCTCTTAATAAATTTGCAATTTTAAACTCCGGTAATCCATGTTGTTTAACTCCAAGAAAGTCCCCAGGGCCACGAAGCTGTAAATCTTTTTCAGCTATTTCAAACCCGTTATTGGATTTTGTCATAATTTTCATGCGCTCACGAACTTCTGTAGTTTTGACATCGGCAATCAATATACAGTAAGCCTGATGATCACCCCGTCCTACACGCCCCCGCAGCTGATGTAGCTGAGCCAAGCCAAACCTTTCGGCATTTTCAATAACCATTAATGTTGCATTGGGAACGTTAACACCAACTTCTATCACGGTGGTTGAAATCAATACATCGATCTGACCGTTTGCAAAGGCTTCCATCGTTTGCTCCTTTTCATGCGGCTTCATACGTCCGTGAAGGAGCCCTAGCCTCATATCTGCCAATTCTCCGTTTCTCAGAGATTCGAAAAGTTCCACAGCTGATTGAGAGTCGATTACTTCTGATTCTTCAACCAATGGACAAACCATGTATGCCTGACGTCCTTCAGCCACCTGCCGCCTTATAAACTCCAGAACCCTGCTTTTCATAGAAGAGGGTACATGATATGTCTTGATCGGCTTTCTCCCGGGCGGCAGTTCATCTATTACCGAAACATCAAGATCACCATACAGCATCAGTGCCAGAGTTCTTGGAATCGGAGTGGCCGACATAACCATCATATGGGGAAATTGCCCTTTATCCTTCAGGGCAGCCCTCTGGCGCACACCAAATCTGTGCTGTTCATCGGTTATTACAAGCCCCAGCCTGTTAAAAATAACATCATCTTCAATGACAGCATGGGTACCAACCAGAATATCTATATCGCCTGACGTCAGCCTGGATTTTACATCCTCCTTTTCAGAATTTTTCATTCCTCCTACCAGGCATTCAACCTTGACATCGGTATTGCTGAACAGATTCTTCAATGAACTTAAATGCTGTCTTGCCAATATTTCGGTAGGAACCATCATAACACTCTGATATCCACTAAGCACGGCGCAATACATACCCAGGGCTGCTACAACTGTTTTTCCTGAACCTACATCTCCCTGTATCAAACGATTCATCAGCTTCCCGCTCTTCAAATCCTGCAACACCTCATCTATTACCTTTTTCTGAGCATTTGTCAGTGAAAAAGGCAGATTGTTTATAAAATTCTCTAGTTTGGAATGATCCCATTTAAATACAAGCCCCTGCTGTTCCATTTGATTTTTTTCACGCATTAAACTTAAAGCCATCTTTATATAAAACAACTCTTCAAAGACAAGCCGGCGTCTGGCCTCTTTCAATGACTCGACTGTTCGGGGAAAATGTATGTTACTCAGTGCAAAATTCTTCTCAGCCAGTCTGAACGCTTTTCTAATACTTGCCGGAAATTCATCATTCAAACTGCCTTCAACCTTTTCTAGCGCTGAAGCAATTATATTTCGCATATCCTTCTGGGTTATTCCCTCTGTAAGAGGATAAATCGGGAATATTTTCAAACCATCATGTTTGGAAGAAATATATTCCTCAACAACCGGATTATGAAGCTGTAGCATTCCGTACTTGGCTTCTATTTTTCCCCTTACAAAATATAGCTTGTCATTTCTATATAACCTGGCACGATATGGCTGATTGAACCATACACACCACAGATAACCCGTATCGTCCCGGCAACGCCAGGTTGTTATCGTAAGTCCTCTCCTTGGTCTTTGGCTGCTTGCCCTTCCATCAAATGTCACAACAAAAGATGCCTCATCTCCTCTGACAGCATCCCGGATCTTTTTTATCCCCTGCCAGATTTCATAATCCCTGGGAAAATAGTAAAGGGCATCCTGAAGTGTTTTTATGCCCAGTTTACTCAACCTTGAGGCTCTTTTGGGGCCAACTCCCTTGATATACTGAATTGATTGTTTTAATGCCTCCATAGCCGCACCCCTAACATAAACAATTATGCCTGTACAAACAAAAACTGGAGGAAATCCCCCAGTTCTTATTCAACTGATATTATATAGTAGTAAAGCGGCTGCCCGCCGTAGTGAATTTCGACATCTACATCCGGATAACTTTCTTCGATGAAGTTCATTATATCTTCCGTCTCCTCAGACTTTATCATATCCCCGTAATAAAGGGTAATAATTTCACTATCCTCATCCACCATATTACTTATAAGTTCCAGGGCAACTTGCTGTACATCTTTGCCAACTGCGCTTATCTTCCCGTCATATAGCCCTATTATATCATCTTTTTTAATAACCTTGCCATCAAAGTTGGAATCACGAACAGCATATGTTACATGCCCGGTTTTGACGGTCTGTAAAATTTCGGTCATACGGGCAACATTGGTATCACCATCAGCATCCGGATTAAACGCCAGCATTGCTGCTATTCCCTGGGGGATTGTTTTGCTGGGAATAACATGGAGCTTCTTATCGCTTATCTGCTGTGCCTGTGAAGCGGATAGTATGATATTTCCGTTGTTTGGCAATATAAAAATTTCTTTTGCTTTCACAGTTTCAACAGCCTTTAATATATCATCGATACTAGGATTCATTGTCTGTCCGCCTTCAACTATGTAATCAACTGATAAATCCTTGAATATCGATGCAATACCATCCCCCATTGCCACAGCAATAACTCCGAATTCCTTTTCCTCGACGTTATCCTCAACATCGACATTAATATTCAGGTGTCTATGCTGTTCACTCATGTTGTCTATCTTAATGTTTGAAAGCTCACCGTATCTTAATCCCAGTTGCAGTACTTTCCCCGGCATAGCCGTATGAACATGGACCTTAATAATGCCATCATCGGCAACTACTACCACCGAGTCACCAATTTTAGCCAATCTATCCCTCAGATTTGCTTCGTCTCCCTCTTCAACATAGGGATGCAGATTCTTTATCAGGAATTCGGTGCAGTAACCATACTGAATATCTTCCTCTATTTCTATCCTTTGTTCGGGAATCGATTCTGTTTCCTCTGAAACTATTAGTGAGTCATCCAACTCAAATTTATCTGTCAATGCATGGCTGGCACCTATCATTATATACAGAAGCCCCATTCCACCGGCATCAACAACCTCAGCCTGTTTTAAAACAGGAAGCATTTCCGGTGTTTTATCAAGTATTCTCTTAGCTGCTTTAATAATTTCTTTATTGAATACGACAAAATCCTTATGGATTTTGGCAATTTTTCTTGCCTCTTCAGCGGTAACCCGGGCAACGGTCAAAATTGTTCCTTCAACCGGTTTCATAACTGCTTTATATGCAGTATCTGCACCAACCTGCAGAGCTTCAGCATAGTCCTCTGTAGTAATTTTTTCACTTTCCTGCAAAGCCTTGGCAAAACCTCTGAACAATTGAGATAAAATTACTCCGGAGTTCCCTCTTGCACCCTTAAGGGCACCACTTGACAGCGCTTTTACAACATTGGCTATACTGTCAGAACCGGTTGACTGTACCTCTTTTGCTGCCGCCAGCATTGTTAAATACATGTTAGTTCCGGTATCTCCATCCGGAACCGGAAATACATTTAGAGCATTTATAGCCTGTTTATGTTTATCTAAAAACTGGGTAGCTGACAAAATCATTTCTTTTAGCTTTACCGCATCAATAAATTCCATACTCAACTTCTGTACCTCCTTTGGTTAGGATAAAATTATACCCTAACACCTTCCACTGTTATATCTACCCGCTTAACGGTCATACCTGTAAAATTCTCTACATTGTATTTGACGGTTTCGATAACATTTTGGGCAACGGTAGCAATGGAAATACCGTACTCAACTATTATATAAAGGTTGATATAAATCTCATTATCCTGAGTGTGAACCTTTACACCTCTGGTGAGATTTTCCATGCCAAGCAATTCGACAATTCCATCCGTAGCGCGTTTAGATGCCATGCCAACGATACCGTAGCATTCCATAGCGGATATCCCGGCCAGCCTTGCCAGAACCTCATTAGAAATTATTATTTCCCCGAGCGAATTTTTCTTTATGGCAGCCATTATAGCGCTTACCTCCTTAATACGTCTTGTATCATTAAATATTTACTTACATTCTATACTATGATTAAGAATCATGCAACAATATTTCATTTCTTTATGCATCCGGTTTTAGCAGCACGACTCTGAACAAATTCGATTAAAAGCGCCAAGATTAAATTATTCAACCGGAATATTACTTTTTGTATTATAATCTATGGCATTTCGTGGATAATTTATTTTATATTGTTGCAAAACCTGTTTCTTAATGATACAATATTAATGTTTTTAATCGCGGCTTGCTTGTAAAGGAGGTGTTAGATATGGCAAGAGTATGTGACATATGTAATAAAGGTTTGATGTTCGGTAAGAATGTCAGCCACTCCAAACGCAGAACCAACCGAAACTGGGTTCCCAATATTAAGAAGGTAAAGGCCATCGTAAACGGTACGCCAAAGACAATTAAAGTTTGCACCAGGTGTATCCGGGCAGGCAAGGTTCAAAGAGCTCTCTAACATAACCTATATACAGGGTAAAGTAAAAAAACGTGCTTTCTGCACGTTTTTGTTTATTTTTTGCCTTTATTTGTCCGTGCCCGTTACACTGCAGTACCTCTCTTTAACATTCGTACCAATCTTCCCAGGAATCTTGGCAGTTTTAGTACGTATATTCTTACCACCGGCAGCTCACCCCTATCATTTAAGTATTATAATACCTATAGCCACAAGTATACACCCCAGTATAAATACCCACATCCATAACGGTATCCATATTATAATCAAAAGCCCTCCTGCTATAATAAACAG
>LFTM01000109.1 GCA_001513505.1 Clostridiales bacterium DTU092
TGGCAGGTGGCCAATGAACCCGATATTGACATTTTCAAAGGGGACATGACGGATGAGCAAAGTGTACGTTTCCTCATATCAGTTGCAAAGGGTTTAAAAAAAGGAAATCCCAATGCAAAACCGGGTATAAATCTTGGTTTCATGACACCTTATAGTGAATGGTTGTTACGTGAGCTGTATCAAATTCCTGATACACCTTTTGAATATATAGGCCTGGATGGTTATATGGGTTCATGGCAGCCCGGGGGGCCTAGTGACTGGCTGTGGTATATAGATAAGGCATATGATATAACCGGTAAGCCTGTTATCATCAACGAATGGGGTTATTCTACCCTTCAAAGTGGTCCAAACCCTGATCCCGGCGGAAAAAGGCATTATAACCAGAGTGTATGCCGGAACAAAGCCTGGGAACATGTATGGAAAAACGGGCATAATCCTGAAGAACAGGCAGATTATATAAGAGAGTGTATGAAAATATTTGCCGAGCATCCGGCTGTGATAGGTGAGTTTTTCTTCAGATGGTCCGATACCGAAACCTGCTGGCAGTGCGGTGATCCTTTATGTCCTGCTGAGTGTGCATGGGGAATTGTTGATGTCCATGGAAACCCAAAGCCAGGATATTATGCACTTAAAGAGAGCTATGAAAAATACTTTAAGGAGTAGCTTATATAATTGTGGCACAAAATACCAGCCCATATAAAACAGCAATAGATTAGAAAGGAGATCTTGCAAATGAGCGATTCAAAAGTGAAAACAGCATTAGTGACAGGAGCCAGCCGCGGCATAGGAAAGGGTATTGCCAATGTATTGGCACGGGAAGGATATGATCTTGCAATAACCTATTCGAGCGAAAAGGAAAAGGCAGAGGAAGTAGCCCATAACATAGAAAAAGAGTATGGGCGTCGGTGCTTTGTGTATCAGGCTTCCCTGCAAAATCTCGATGTGCCTGAGAAGATTGTAAACAACGCAATAAGGGATCTGGGCCGGCTTGATGTATTGGTCAATAATGCAGGTTTATCTTCACGGGATGAAGTACTTACTTTGGATAAGGAAAAGCTTGATTTTCTGGTTAACTTAAACTTCAAAGCACCGTTGCTGGCCATTCATGCTGCCGCCAGACATATGGTGAAAAACGGAATTAAAGGCAATATCGTTAATATAACCTCTACCAGGGGTATACGTGCTTATCCCAACGATTTTATATACGGTGCTACAAAAGCAGCGTTGGCAAGAGCTACTGAATCAATGGCTTTGGAGCTTTCCACCTATGGTATCAGGGTTAACTGTGTTGCACCTGGGGCAACCGCTATCAGGGATGAAGCAAAAGCAAATGAGTTTTATACATATCTGGGGGATAAGATCCCTATGGGCAGGATGGGGACACCCGAGGATATTGGTAATGCGGTAGCCTGGCTTGTATCGGACAAAGCCACGTATATTACCGGTGTAGTGTTGAAGGTGGACGGAGGCTTGATATTGCCCGGTATGCCCGAGGAAAGGGATGCACAGCGTATATATGAGGGTTGGGGCCGTTTGAAAAAGGTTGACCTCAGTGACGAGATGTAGCGGGATATGGATGAATGAACTTTAAATAGCTGCACATAGCCTTGGCAAATAGCAGCTATTGAATAAAAAAACAATATAGTATAGGAGGAATGAGACGTGATAAAAGTTAACTGGAGAGATGTTGTTCCAACAATTGCTCATGATGCGGGCATAGACTGGAGGCTGCTGTCCGGTCAGTCCTTAAAGGATGAGAATGATCCATCAGCCTGTATGGAAGGTATGATGTATATAGCAAGGGCATGTCTGCAGCCATCATTATCCTACCATCCTCATGCCCACGATGACCATGAGGAGGTGTACTACATAATAAGAGGCAAAGGTGAGATAAGAATTGACGATGAGGTGCAGCCAATAAGAGATGGGGACATAATATATATAGGTGTAAACCAGGTTCACGAGATCAGAAACACAGGCGATGAAATGATGGAGTTTCTGGCAGTTGGAGCCCAGGTATAATGTTTACGGGAAGGGGTATTAATCATGTCTAAGGTGACGATAAGGGATATACGCGTTATACTAACCGCACCTGCCGGGATCAATCTGGTTGTGGTAAAGGTTGAAACATCCGAGCCTGGGTTGTACGGTTTAGGCTGTGCAACCTTTACGCAAAGATTTTTGTCGGTAAAAAGTGCGGTAGAGGATTATTTAAAGCCGTTTCTGGTGGGGAAAGATGTCGACAACATAGAGGATATATGGCATACCTGTATGGTTAATTCATACTGGCGGAACGGGCCGGTGCTCAACAATGCTATATCCGGCGTAGATATGGCTCTGTGGGACATCAAAGGTAAACGTGCCGGTATGCCGGTATACCAGCTTCTGGGGGGCAAATGCCGCGAAGGTGTGGCAGTATACCGTCATGCAGATGGGCGCGATGTCAATGAGGTAGAGGACAACGTGCGTAAATTTATGGAAGAGGGATACCGGTACATCCGCTGTCAGATGGGTGGATACGGTGGGAGGATTGAGAAGTTGGCGTCTCCCGAGAATGCTCCGCCTGGAGCCTATTATGATCCGGATGCGTATGCAATGAGCGTTCCCAAACTGTTCGATCATATACGGAGCAAAGTCGGGTTTGAAGTTGAACTATTGCATGACGTACATGAAAGGTTACAGCCCATTGAAGCAGTAAGGCTGGCTAAGAATCTTGAACCTTACAGGCTGTTTTTCCTGGAGGATGCGCTGTCGCCGGAGCAGATAAGCTGGTTTGAGGCAATTAGAAATCAGTGCGCCGTGCCTCTGGCAATGGGTGAGCTTTTTGTTCATCCGGCAGAATGGATGCCTCTCATATCCAACAGGTTAATTGATTTTATACGTGTACACATAAGTGCTATAGGAGGAATAACTCCTGCCAGGAAACTTGCTGCTTTATGTGAAGCATTTGGAATACGTACTGCCTGGCATGGGCCCGGAGATGTTTCACCGGTAGGACACGCCGCTAATGTTCATCTTGATACATGCTGTCGTAACTTCGGGGTACAGGAATGGACTCCCATAAGCGAACCTCTGGCGGAAGTTTTCCCGGGTTCTCCCGAAGTAAGGAACGGGTATGTCTATCCCAATGATAAACCGGGTCTGGGTATAGATATAGACGAAGAAAAAGCAGCAAAATATCCCTGTGAGAACAGGGTGATAAAATGGACTGTGGCACGTACTCCCGACGGTACATCGGTGACACCGTAATATTATAAGGGTTGGGTGCCGGAGAAATAATCACAGCTATTTACCTGGACAGCGACGGTATTTAGTTTAGATAATTAAATATTACTGCTTGAAAAAAGATAGGTGTTAAGGGCGCGGAATACAGTCTGTCTTGCCTTTAACACCTTTTTTATTTTTGTGATAGTGTAATATTTTCTTTATAAAGGCTCATATAAATAAAAAAGATAATAATACAAAGATAT
Organism: Clostridiales bacterium DTU092; assembly: GCA_001513505.1. Classification (GTDB taxonomy): domain Bacteria; phylum Bacillota; class Clostridia; order Caldicoprobacterales; family Caldicoprobacteraceae; genus DTU074. Next base: position 3,471 of record LFTM01000109.1, read on the forward strand.
GATATAGTGAGGATTTTAAAGAAAAACAGAGATAACAGGACAATAATTCTAAATAATGAGATATTCTGGATTTAACAACAGTGTTTGTATTGTGTAAAACAAATTACGATAATGGAAAATAAAAAAAATATAGTATATATAAACACAAACGACAAAATATAACATAAAATGCCAAAATATGACATTATGTAACAAATTGTGACAATTAGTAGCAGACTAAATGGCTAAGCGGGTTTAGAGCTGCTTGGATATATACCGTTATACATTTCAAGGTACGATGTTATTGGCAAAAATGCCTAAAGATGAACCAGGAAGCCCTGAACCTTGATAATATATTTAGATTTTTGTGTTTATGTACAAATAATTATAGAATATTTATTATGAACGGTTTTTGTATACGATTTATTATTGTTTACTGTTCTTGTATTCATCTTGCAAATTTCCACCATTTTCGAAGAACCAATATTTGAGAAGCATTTCTTTTCCCAAATAATTACAGTATTTAATATGGTATATATTTTGATTTATTTCCACTAAAGTACAGGATAAAGCCAGCCAGGCCAGAGCTTTACATTATTTGTACTGATTTATATTTTTTAATACGAGAATTTTTGTATATAAAATTCTACAAAATCTTTATTTTTTATTATTGTGTGCATTATGCTTCTTGAGTTTGGTAAAAAGATTTCACCACAGCGTCCATTAACACGCTGGAAGTACAATGCTTTTCTTTGATTTGGGGTTATTTATGGTTTATAGCTTTTCCCGAATTTATGCCGGGATAATGTAATCTGATAATTTATTTTACATCAAAAAAAGGAGGGTTCACATGAATGAAAAGGTCGTACTACAAAGGCCAACTGTAATAAGGAAAAAACGCAGCTTTATGAAAGAATTTCTTAAGCAAGCAGATTTGCAGATACTAGTGATCCCGTCAATCATTCATATCATTATTTTTTCTTATATTCCCATGTATGGGATTATAATGGCTTTTCAGGAGTTCCGTTTAGGGGATTTTCCAGGGTTAAGCGAATGGGTAGGCCTAAAACATTTTTATTATTTATTTTCTGACCCAAATTTTGCTACCGTACTACGCAATACGGTGGTTATTAGTTTATTGAAATTGCTTATCAATTTCCCGGCCCCAATAATATTTGCAATACTGATGAACGAATTGTACAATATCCGTTTCAGAAAATCCGTTCAAACAATAAGTTACCTCCCCCACTTCATTTCTTGGGTTGTAGCTGGAACACTTCTATTTGATTTTTTCTCGGTTGACAATGGCGCCGTTAATTCCGCACTAGTAGGTTTAGGAATAGTTGAACGTCCAATTCATTTCTTTGGTGAAGGCAAATATTTCTGGCCAATGGCTGTGGTTACGGATCTGTGGAAAGGGTTGGGATGGAATACAATAATATATTTTGCAGCAATTACAGCAATAGATCCAGAATTATATCAAGTTGCAGAAATTGATGGAGCAGGAAGATACGCAAAAATGTGGCACATAACATTTGCTTCAATTCTTCCAACAGTAATCCTGTTATTGATTTTTACCGTCGGAAACTTACTAAATGCTAATTTTGATCAGATCATGATACTTACTAATCAGATGACCAACGCCAAGCTGCGTGAATATGCTGATGTAATTGATACATACGTATATAGGGTTGGTCTTAGAGGAAATAGATATTCATATGCATCAGCAGCGGGATTGTTCAAATCTTTGACCAATATTGTATTGTTGCTGGTCGCCAACAAAATTGCAAGCAGAACCGGACATGAAGTTCTGTAAGACAGGCAGCCGAAAGGAGTGAAAAATGAGCATGAAAAAATCCTTTGGTGACAGGGTATTCAATACAATTAACATAATAATAATGCTTTTGATTGTGTTTGTTACCCTTTATCCGTTCATTAATTCCCTGGCGATATCCTTAAATGATGCTGATGATACCACAAGAGGTGGAATAACATTTTATCCCCGTGTTTTTACCTTTAGAAACTATGAATTGATTTTTGAGAATCCATTAATATATAACGCGTATATTGTAACAGTGGGCAGGACTATAATAGGCGTTGTTACCAGTTTATTCTTTACCGCTACTCTCGCTTTTGGTATGGCCCACAGCAACCTTAAAGGGAGAAGATTCTATACCATACTGTGCATTATCCCGATGTATTTCGGAGGCGGTCTCATTCCATACTATTTCCTTATCAGGTCATTAGGGTTAATGAACTCTTTCTGGGTGTATATTGTTCCTTCACTGGTAGGTATCTGGAATATGCTCTTGATGAGAACGTATTTTATGGGAATACCTGCCGCTCTGGAAGAATCGGCGCGCATAGACGGTGCAAATTATCTGACCGTGTTTTTTAAGATAATTCTGCCTATATCAACCCCTATTCTTGCCACAATTGCTCTTTTCATCGGCGTAGGTCAGTGGAATTCATGGTTTGATGCATTCATATTTATAACGGATCAAGAATTAAAACCCATGCAAACCGTATTGCTGTCTATCATATCAGAAGCCCGGTATGCCGAGCGTTTGGCCCAGGCGGCTGCTGCAGGTGCCGCTACTGCAGATGCAGGCAAATTAGGCAAAGGTGTTACCGTCAATGTCAGATCCATTACCATGGCCACCATGATTGTGACCATATTGCCCATAGTTATGGTATATCCATTCCTGCAGCGGTACTTTATAAAAGGTGTAATGATTGGATCGTTAAAAGGATGAAAAACAGTATATTTTACTGTTTTTTTAATAAAAACAACTATGGGGGTGTTATGATGAGAAAAATCAGACTTGTTTATTTACTTGTCGCACTGTTTCTCACCGTTACTTTCTTGATTTCCGGTTGCGGACAGAAGCAGCCAGATGTCTCTACACCTACGGAACCAGCCGGGACTGAAGATGATACCGGTGAGGAGTCCGATGAACCGGCAGAAGAGGAGCCGGCTGCAAAAGATCTTGAACCCTATACATTCACTCATTATTTCAACTACGACTGGTGGGGCATAAAACCCTGGGGAGAAGATGAAGTATCAAAGTATTTATCTGAAAAATTCAATATCCATGTTGAATTTGCCAAACCCGACTCCGATCCTCAAGCAAAACTTAACGTCATGATTTCTTCCGGGGATTTGCCCGATTCCATCATGATGGACCGGGGTACTGACAATATCAGGCTGGCCCAGCTGGGTCTGCTGCAGCCGTTGGAACCCTTTATGGAGCAAAATCCCAACTACCAAGATAATGTTTTGCCTCAAACTATTGAATTGCTGAAAATAGACGGTAAGGTATATGGTATACCCAACTGGTCAAGAAAAGCGGCATCGGGCGGCAATGATGTATGGATCTACAATCTCAGGCTTTGGTAGGACGCAGGAAGTCCCAAGCTTGAGACCTTTGAAGATCTATACGCCTTTGCAAAGAAGATCAAAAATGATGTTCCCAAAAACCGAGAAGGTCTGGACACCATTCCGGTTATACTTGATTCTACCGGTGATGGGCATAGAATTGCCAGAGCATTCTACCGTTCTTACGGTGGTTACATAAACGGCTGGTATGCCGTTATAGACGGCAAGTACCGCTTGGCATTGAGAGATCCGGTATTTAAGGAAGCTACCATGGAAGCCAACAGGTGGTGGCGCGAGGGACTGTTTTCCGAAAGCCAATTCACCGATACAGGAGAGCAGATACTCGAGAAGATCGTCGCAGGACGTACCGCGCTGCTGTTTTACGATCATTCCCTGGATGAGACCAATCACTTCCGCCGAATACTCAGGGAGAATTTCCCCGATGACAGTTATGAAATAGTACAGCCCAACCCGTTCCCACCGGCTAAAGGTTTGTCTCCCGACAAGATATACGGGGATTGCCAGGGGACGGTTGGCTGGAACGTTACCTGCATAACTACAAAAGCAGAGCAGCCTCAAAGGATATTCGATCTATGGACCTATCTGTTGACCCCTGAAGCGGCAATCCTTCAAATGTATGGTCCTCAGGGGCAATATTGGGATGAGTTGGATGATCAGGGACGCCCGATACTGAAAAAGCCCGAGGCTGAGCTCACAACCGATGAGATCAATAAATTAGGCCTTTGGTTCTGGATGATACCCGGACAAAGCGATAATGTAGATACAATGAAGTTTGCTGTAAATGATATGCAACCCGAGGACAAGAGAAACTGGGTAGCTTCCACTCAGGCCCATATCCTGACGCCCACACTGTGGCTTAGCGACGAGTTTACAGGGATCGGTGAAGTTATCGATCCGCAGAGCGATGAGGGTATTCAAAGGACCATGTGTGAAGATTATGTGGTAGCCAATTATCCAAGAGTGATTATGGCAGAAACACCTGAAGAGGCCGAAAAGATTTACCAGGATATTCTCGATTTCTGCGATAAGAATGGATTACCTGCGGTTGAAGAACTGTATGATAAGAAGTATCAGGAAAATGTCAAACTTGTTGGAACCGGCTTGACAAAATAAAGCTTATATATTATTTGCTGTGGCCGTGCGTGTGGTATTCATATATCAGCCCGTACGGCCATATATTTTATTACAAAAATTCATTGACTGGAGGCAAGAAGTATATGAAAGCAGTTATCATCGGTGGCGGCAGTACTTATACGCCCGAGCTTATGGAAGGTTTTATGCGCTTGAGCAACCGCGCAGAAGGTTTAAGGGTTATACTGGTTGATACCGATCATCAAAAGCTGGAGGTAGTATACGGAATTTTGAAACGCATGATCGATGCAGCAGATGCCAAAATTGAGTTATCCCGGACAAGCCTGTTGGATGATGCATTGCCTGATGCGGATTTTGTTGTCAACCAGATCCGGGTTGGAGGAAACCTGGCAAGGCTTATGGATGAAACGGTGCCGCTGCAGTTTGGTGTTCTCGGGCAGGAGACCACCGGTCCCGGGGGTTTTGCAAATGCCCTGAGAACTATCCCGGTTGTTTTGGGTATTGCAAGGCGGATCCAGAAATATTGTCCGAAAGCATGGCTGATTAATTTTACGAATCCGTCGGGAATGGTTACCGAGGCGCTCTTGAAGTACAGTTCTGTCAAAGCAATCGGTTTGTGCAATTCGCCCATTAATTTTTGTAACATGTTTGCCAGAATGTTTCATGTAAAGACTGAGGATGTATTCCTGGATTATTTCGGTTTGAATCATCTTAGTTTTGTGCGTAAAGTTTTTGTTAATGGAAAGGACGTGACAGATGAAGCCTTCTCCAAACTGCCTGTATCCGAAGATGAACGAAGAATCGTAGAATATTTGGGGATGTTTCCCAATTATTATCTCAGATATTACTACCTGCGTCAGGAAATGGTAGAGGAAATAAAGGCGAAACCTAAGCGCGCCGAAGAAGTCTTGAAGATTGAACAGGAGCTGCTGGAATTGTATAAGGATCCTTTACTGACGCAAAAACCCTCTCAGCTGTCAAAGCGCGGCGGTGCCTTTTATTCAACGGCGGCTGTGGAGCTTATAGAGCATCTATACGGCCTGAGACGGGGGTTCCAGATCATTAACGTAATGAATAACGGAGCTATTAAGGATTTGCCCGCTGATGCAGTGGTCGAGATTCCTGTGTATATAGATGGAAATCTGCTGAAACCCTATGTTATTGGAGATCTTCCGCTGGCCGTGCGCGGAACGATTCAGACCGTCAAGGCATATGAACAGCTGACTATCCAAGCTGCCTGCGAAGGTTCATATCACAAGGCCGTAATGGCGCTGGCACAGCATCCCCTGGTGTCTTCCATATCTCTTGCTGAAAAAATTTTGGACGCTTTAATTGATGCTAATGGAGAGCTTTTTCCTAAGATGAATAAATGATGAATAAAAGAGTATCGGTGTCATACTAAGCAGGCAGTTGAAAATTATATGGCGAATTTTTGCTAAAGGGGGAATTTACATGAAATATTTTCTCGGCATAGATGCGGGTGGGAGTAAGACCGAGGCACTGATTCTCGACGAACGGGGCAATATAGTCGGTTTTGGCCGTTCGGGCCCGGGGAACTATGAAAGCGTTGGTATTGAAAAGGCTAAGGAAAATTGGCTTCTGGCCATTGAACAGGCAAAGTCGGGGGTAGAAATAGAAAATTTTGAGGCCGCTTGTTTTGGACTTGCAGGCGCCGATTTCCCGGAAGATTTTGAGATGCTGGGACAGGTTGTCGCTTCCCTTGGAATAACCCAAAACTACTCAGTGGAAAATGATACGGCTATTGCCCTTAAAGCAGGAAATCCCGAGTTCTGGGGGGTTCTTATCGTAATGGGGGCAGGTACCAACGGCTATGGCAGAACAAGGGATGGCCGGAATTTTCGCTATTACGGTGAAGGTTATGCATTTGGAGATTGGGGCGGAGGTTCGTCGGTGGTACAGGAAATGCTCCATATGGCTTTCCGAAGCTATGATGGCAGGGGAGAAAAAACGCTGCTGGAAGATGAGGTGCTTTCCTATTTCCAGTACGACAATTATGATGAATTTGCCAAGGCTCTGTACTACAATAGGATTCCCCGGGATAAGATCATACATATGGCGCCCCTTTTATTTGAGCTGGCATCAAAAGGCGACAGGGTTGCATTAAACATTGCATTTAGAGTATGTGACGAAGTGGTAACAATGGCCAGGGCGGTTATAAAGAGGTTGGAGTTGCTGGATCATGAGGTACCGGTAGTTTTAGCAGGAAGCCTGTTTAAGGGAGCTCCGTGGATGATAGAGTACATTTCTGCCAAATTACATGCCTATGTTCCTAAAGCCGGGGTTAAGCTTTTAACAGCCAAACCTGTGGTGGGTGCTGCATTACTTGCCTGGGAAAGCGCAGGCAGGGACTGGAAATCATTGTGGCCTGCTCTTGAAAGATTTGATTGAACAGTATATAAAGAGTAAAGCGTACGATCTGCTTCTGCTGGTTATACTGGCTTTGACATTACTCAGGTCTAGGAACCTGTGGATCTGTAACGCTTTACTCCCATTTCCCATATAAAAAGACAGGGGACGATAAAAATAATACCCAGCAATGGTGTCAGCATGTACAGGTATTCGTACCGGTGTATTTTATCCAGAATGTACATCAACGGCAGGTAGTTTACACAACCGAAAGGAATTATGAAGGTGAAGAACCTGGTAATCCATTTTTTATATATACTCAGCGGATACTGTGCCATTTCTTTACCGCCGTAGGTGAATCTGTCTCTTATACACATCT
>LFTM01000300.1 GCA_001513505.1 Clostridiales bacterium DTU092
CGGAGATGTGTATAAGAGACAGATGCCGGATTCTGGAACGGAAAGTGTCTCGTATTGCTGTTGTGGTGGTTCATCAATGACGGTTTGCTGAGGCTCATTTACATCCAGCAGATTGCTCAATAAATCCTTGGCAAAATCTATGGGTAATAGCTGCATCATGTAACTGTCAATAAGACCTTCCACAACCATATTAAAAGTAACATTTACTATTTGTTCGTCGCTATCGAACAGAGTGTAAGGGAATTCACTGCTAAAATCCATTATAAAGGTATTTGGAGGAGATATTAAAACGTTTTTATGAAACATTGTGGATAATGATGTACATGCCGAACCCATCATCTGGTTCATAACTTCTCCTAAGGCACTTGTGTGTATTTCAGTAATTTCGCCGTCGATATTGGTGCCATCTCCCCCCATCATGAGATCGGTAATAATTTTGACATCCCTTTCCTGTATAATAAGGATATTAGTGCCTTCGAGACCTTCTGTATACTTTACTTCTGCAGCAACAAAAGGAATAGGGTACTGCTTAGCAAGCTCTTTTATGGTAGTTATTGTTACTGTAGGGGTTGTTATTACCACTTTTTTATTTATAAGGGTTGATAAAGTAGTGGCTCCGGTTCCCATGATGATATTCCCTATTTCTCCGATTGCATCAGCTTCTTCCGATGTTAATATTTGCGATGGTTGTGAATTATGATCATCTTTTCGTAACAGGGCATCGATTTCTTCTTGAGAGAGCATATCGTTAAAATCCATATATCAATTTCCCCTTTCACATAGACTGGTAATTTGTACGGCCAAATTGCGATCTTTTAGTCCCACTACTCCGGTGAATTTTTCCATTTCACCAACATATACTGAAATATCCTCATCAACTTTTTTTCCCAGGTTTATTACATCCCCTACCTGGAGCTCCAGAAGGTCTTTTACATTTATTTCTGTTTTTCCAAGGACCGCTTTTAATTCAAGTTCGGTAGTTTCTATTTGAGAAGCAAGTACATCTGCAAGCTTCCTATCATTTTCATCAGCATATTGTTCAGAAAACCAATATCTCGAACTAAGCTGGTTAATAATGGGTTCAATGACCAGGTAAGGAATACAAATATTCATCATTCCCTGAACATCGCCTATATGTGCATCGAGGGTTATAATAGCAATAGTCTCATTTGGTGAAGCAAGCTGCGCAAACTGAGCATTTGTCTCTATTTGTTCTAATTTAAAATCAGCATCTATAATATTGGACCAGGAGTTATTCATTATCTGCAAAATCTGTCTGACTATCCGTTCAATCAGAACAATCTCAATCTCTGTAAAGTTTCTTACTTTCTCAGGAGCTAACCCAATCCCACCTAACATACGGTCAATTATTGCATATACTACATTGGTTGAAATCTCTAGTATTATTGATCCTTTTAAAGGCTTAAATTCAATGATGCTCATAACAACCGGATCAGGAAGCGAATTGATGAATTCACTATATGTCTGTGGCTCGACGGAAACTAATTCAACTTGACAATAAACACGAAGAACACCTGAAAAATATGAACCTAAGAGCCGTGCCATGTTCTCGTGTATTACCTGTAAAGTACGCAGCTGATCCTTGGCAAATTTTTTAGGCCTTCTGAAATCATAAACGCTTATCTTTTTTTCTTGAGTTTGCTCCTGTATGTCACTAATGCTGACCTCACCGGATATAAAGGCGTTTAAAAGATCATCAATCTCACGCTGTGATAAAATGTCGGACACAAAACCGTACCCCCTTGTTTGCTTTGTCTGCCTATTGAACTACGAACTCATTGAAATATATACCATTTATTGTATCAATTTTTAGATCTTTCTGTAACTCCTGTTTTATTTGAATTTTTAACTTTTCCTGTATATCGCTTTGTTTCATGTCATCTTCTGACACATTTCGTAATATTTTGATGATTTTGTCCCTTACTTTATACATATCATCCTTTAGTAATTCTGCATCCTTACTATCCTTAACCTCGATTGATATATCCACTTTTAAGTACGAGTTACTGTCTTTTAAATTCGTAATATAGGGGCTGTCGCTGTGAATTACAACAACTTCTACTTTTTCATTATTTTTTACATTATCTTTTTGGGATGGATTAAATATAACATAAATTGTTATTCCAAAACCTAAGATCAATATTACAACAATACCGATGAAAATTCCTAACATTCTTTTTGTATCCAAAGCACACAACTCCTTTACTCTATTGTGTGTACGTTTTCCGCATTTACTGTCCTTACTATTTGGACATCCACTCGCCTGTTTCTGGCTCTTCCTTCAGCAGTTTCATTAGTAGCTATTGGATAATACTCACCATAACCCTCCCCGGACAATTTATTTCCGGGAAATCCATGGTGTTCCTGAAAATATCTTACCACCTTAACTGCCCTGTCGGCGGACAGTTCCCAGTTGGTAGGGTAAAACATCGTATTAATTGGCTGTGTATCCGTATGTCCCTCAACACGAACCCTGTCAATCTGATCTTTATAGTGAAGCAGGGCACTGGCGATTCTGTCAAGAATTTTTCTTGCATCCGGTTTCAGATCCGATTTACCTACATCAAACAGCACATAATCCTTGAACCGGATAAGAATTTCGGTGTGGGTTGGAGATAGTTCAAGTTCAGCCGGAATTTCATTTTCTTCTACATATTTCTGTATATCTTCGTATAATTTTAAAAATGGATCCTGCCCGGGTTTAGCTTCTTCTTTATCTTTTCTGTATCCATCAAGCCGTTCTAAATCTATCTGAGGGATGGAGGTATCATCAACACCCGGTAATCGATCAAGACTGGCTCCCCCTTCTAATACCCCTATGTTACCGCGTAACGACTGAACCAAGGCTTCCCATTTCTGGGCATTTATAGTTGAAAAGGAATAAAGCATTACAAAAAATGTCAATACGAGGGTTACCATGTCAGAATATGTAACAAACCAGGCTGCAACTCCGCGGGATGAACTTTTTTCTCTTCGTCTTCTCATTTTAATCTTCACCTTCAGATGTATTTTCATTTAAGCTTTTTCTTTCGTTTGGCGGAAGAAAAGCTTTAAGTTTTTCTTCGATTATCCTGGGATTTTCTCCTGCCTGAATTGAAAGCATTCCTTCTAACATGATTTCCTTATAGAGTATTTCCTGTGAGCTCCTGTATTTAAGTTTGGTTGCCATTGGAATAAAAAACAAATTTGCAAGTACAGAACCGTAAAAAGTGGTAACCAGTGCTACAGACATATTTGGTCCCACTGAAGAAGGATCATCCAGGGTCCTGAGCATGTTTATGAGTCCTATCAGTGTTCCGATCATTCCAAAGGCAGGTGACAGGGAGGCCATTGTTTCAAAAATAGCCTGCCCCTGGTTATGCCTATTCTCCAAGTATGCAAGTTCGGCTTCCATAATATTTCTGACCCGTTCAGGATCAGCACCATCAACGATAAGCAGAATTCCCTTTTGCAGAAATGGCTCGTCCAGTCTATAGGCCGCCTCTTCAAGGGCCAGTAACCCCTCTTTTCTGGCGATATTTGCCAAGTCAATAATCTGGTTTATTATATTCCCAGGATCCTGCAATTTAGTAAAAAACAGATTTTTTGAAATCCTAAAGATCTCCAGCATTCTCCTGAGGGGATACGACAAGAGGGTCGCTGCAAAAGTTCCGCCCAGTGTTATCATTATGGAAGGGGCATCATAATAACTCCTTAAATCTCCTGATATTGTTATCCCTGCTATAATAAACCCTATTCCCGCAATAATACCTGCCAGTGTTGCTATATCCATATATTACACCTCGCTCCCGAACCTTTCCTCATCTCCATATGGGAAATAAAAAATTTTCCGTTTGAATTCAGTGATGCGCTGTATAATTACATCAATATCTTCTTTTATTACAACTTTTCTGTCATTGGTCAATGTAATAACAGTATCAGGAGTTTTTTCAATATACTGTATAATGTCAGGGTTTATATAAAACTCTTCACCGTTTAACCGTGTCACTTTTATCATAATTTCACCCCCACCGGTTAATTAATTTCACAGCCGGGCTGTGTTCCCNNCAGCTGTGTTCCCGGCTGTGAAATTAATAAGCCCTAACGTTTAATGTTAACCAGTTCATTCAACATCTCATCTGCAACGGTGATGATTCTCGAATTAGCCTGGAACCCTCTTTGCGCAACGATCATATCGGTAAATTCTTTCGCCAGATCTACGTTTGACATTTCCAGGGCGCCGGAAATAATACTGCCTCTGCCTCCAATACCTGCCCTGTCATATCCGGATAAACCGGCATTGACGGTATCCTGGAACAGGTTATTTCCTATCTTGTTCAAGCCGGCCGGATTGCTGAACATAGCTATGGCCAGCACTGCATCTTCCCTGGATCGGCCGTTGGAATAGTATCCAATGATCCGGCCTTCCTGATCAATGCTTATTGAGTTCAGGCTTCCCGCCGGATAACCAGTTGCAGAACCTCTTATCACAGTTGCATCCGCATACTGGGTAAATTTCTCCGGACTAAATCTAATATCGTCGCTTTGCAGAATGATATTGGCAGCGCCGGTCACGTCATCATTCATAACAATTCTTATATCGGAATTCATCAGTGATTGGAGCAATCTCCCGTCTTCCGAAAAGATAAGAACACCATGAGCAGTACCGGTATCAATATCATTAGTTCCATCACCGTCAAGATCATAACCCTGAGCTGCACCAGGCAGGGATGAATCTATGTCAACCATCGGTTCAATATGGCTTATAGGATAATCATTTACTTCAATCATTACAGTATCACCCCCTGCCAGGTCATCCCCGAAGGCTACTTGCACGTGTTCATTGCCATTTACCAGCACTACAGCCTGTCCGGAACCAAGGCTGGCAGCTCTGCTATCAAATTCTGCCTTATTATTAACGACAACGAATTCATACTGGACAATGCCGGAAGCTGTTTCCACCGACAGGCTTTTTATCTCATGCGGATAAACAATAGGTTTCCCCATATTATCTACTTGAATAGGGTTGCCTGCAATTTCATCATTTTGCAGTTCGTAATCTGTAATATGGGTTGCTGCATTGCTTACCGGCGCAGGTATCATCTTCCATGACCATATATTTGGGCTTTGTTTCGTAAACACGAAGTCAATCTTGTGTTCATTCCCCTGGGAATCATACACACTTGAACTGTATGTTATCACATCACCGATATTGGCGGTCCCGTCAAGATTACCTTCGAATCTTATAATATCAGTAGCTTTTGCAGCCATTGAAAGGCCGGACAGATTGATGGTGCTGGGTGGTACACTGGTGTCAACATACTCAACTCCCGTCTGAGGGTCCACAACTAAAGTGTTCCAGCCAAGAACCTTCAGACCTCCCGGATATACTACATTTCCATCAACATCTATATCAAAGTTGCCTGCCCGTGTGTAATAATCATTGATACCATCCGTTACTATGAAAAATCCTTCGCCGTCGATGGCAAGGTCGGTAGCTTTATCAGTTCTCTGCACACCGGTACGGGTATGCAATACATCAATTGTAGCCACCGAAACACCCAATCCAACCTGTTGAGGATTTGTACCGCCTCTGTCCCCAACCTGTGACGGGGCAGAAGCATTTTTTAGCGTCTGGTTGAGTATTTCCTGGAAAGTAACACGGCTGGATTTATACGCAACGGTATTCACATTAGCAATATTGTTTCCGATAACGTCCATCTGAACCTGGTGTACCTTCAAACCGGATATACCGGAATACAATGATCTCATCATAATGCAATAAACCTCCTTTGGATTTCAGCGCAGCTCATCCCGTCAGTCGTTCGGGGATGATAAAGCCTCCTAAAGAAGGTCCGGCTATAATATAACTGCGCCATCAATATTTGTAAATATGTTTTCTTTAAGGTTTTCCCCATCAACGGCTGTAACAACCGTTTTGGTGGGAACATTGACTATCAAAGCCAGATCCCCCATCACTATCAGGGAATCCCTTACTCCTTTAGCCTGGGCTTTTTCCACAGCTGAATTTATTCCGTCTATTTGAGTGTGTGATAGGGATATACTCCTCTGATTCATTCGTTGTTGTGCATGTTTACTGAACTTAACCGTCTTTCCCTGATTTAGCGCATCTTGAAATATATTCTTAAAATCAATATCTTTTGAAGTTATGCTTTGATTTTTTGGCTGCCGGGGAACGGAAATTCCATTTATCCTTCCTGGCATGATAGTCCGGTTGTAATCAATTTTTCCGTTATTCATTGCTCACCACTTCCTTTTAACCGCCATCAATCATATCAGCCTCATCGTCAGAGTATACGGTAACGATGTCATCCATACTTATATCCTGTCCGTTTACACGCAGATAGATATTCCCGTCATATAGTGATACGCTTTCAACCCGGCCGAGTATGGTAATTATATCTGATGAATTCCCTATCCTTTTTTCAGCGTAGACCATCTTCCCAACCAGACTCAACGCTTTCATTGAACTAAAATCATTGCTCAGGTTCTGCATCTGTTCCAGGGTGCTGAATTGAGCAAGTTGGGCGATGAACTCCTTGTCCTCCATTGGATTTAAAGGATCCTGATATTTTAGCTGTGTTACAAGAATTTTTAAGAAATCGTCCTTCCCCAACTGGTTAGGCATTTTTTTCTCTGTGTTTGTAGTTTGATATATTTGAGAGTATGTCACCGTTTCTGCTCTCACTTTATCCCTCCCTTCTATGCAAAACAATCAATTTTGCTTCCCCATTGGGAATAATACCCAGCCGATGTTGTATTGCTGTTATTTAACTGTACAGCTTCTCTTACCTCTTGTCCTTTTTTAGCCGAACTTTTCTGCCATGTTGTACTGCGATAGTCATTCCACTGTGATTGCTGATACATGCTGCCAATATTAACATCAAGACGAGCCAGATTATAACCTTCCTGGGCTAATATTGATTTCAGATCATGTTGGTTTGATTCAATCAGGTCTTTTACAAATTGAGACTGGGCTGTTATTTTGACCGACATTTCACCGTTTTCAAGTACAACTTTTAAAACAATCCTTCCCAGTTTTTCCGGCTTAATGTGCACTTCCATTTCCGAGCGCTGACCGGTCATCAATACATTAATCCTGTCTGCCAGCTGCATTACAAACTCCTGATTGCTGTTCTGTCCTGCTATCTGAATCGGAGAATCAGGATTATCAAACAACCGGCTGCTGCTGTCAGCCATGAGATAACTTTGGGCAAAAGATTCATCTTTCCGGCTGGCCTCTATGCGTGGTTCACTATGACCAGACATACTCTCGCCAGTTGCATTCCCGCCAGCATCGGATAATGGATCTGACGGATCATTGTTCCTTGCTACACTGCTTATTTTCTGAACCGGTTCACCGCTGGTATCCTGCTCATTAGCCGGCTTTATTTCCTGAATGATGCTGCTGTTATCATTATCAGATTCAGCCCTATAGGCTACATGCAGTTTATCTTGTTTTATTTCATGATCGGTTTTAACAGCTAATTCAATCGGTATTACAGTTTCAGGTTCAAGTACTTCCCCCATCCGTTCTGCGGTGGCGGGAAATATAATCTCTGAAACAGGAATTTCTGCCGTTTTATTTAAGGCAGAACCGGCTGAATAAGGATAAAAGCTTTGATTAGCCATCACAACTTTATCAAATGCGGGTAATTTACTCTGAATGGTCCGGACATTTGGCTCCCCGGTTTGAGAATATAAGGTGTGTTGCGATGACAAGCTGTCCGGCCCAAATGGCATATCGGGCACTATGTCGTTTTGGAATATCTCTGCAGCGTTTTCTTCATCAACAACGGTCATCTCCATCAGGTCAGGATGCTGAAAAGCAGTATTCAACATAACAGATTCATCCTGACTCAATATGGCACCGCTGTTGGTGCTGCATTTATCACTTTCTGCATTGCAGCCGTCAGGTGTTACCAGATTCTGAATTAAAATATTTTGCAGCAAATCATTAAAGATACAGCCGCCATCTTGAGCAGACCCATTGTCAGAGACTTTCTTTTCAGGCTCATCATTATGCGGCATCACATGTTGTATCGCAAACATCACCATTGGCCTATCACCTACTTCCGGTTTTATTTTTTTATATTT
>LFTM01000227.1 GCA_001513505.1 Clostridiales bacterium DTU092
AGCTGAGACCTTTGCAACGTCAATGTTTTTTTGCACGAGCGGGATAGTGGGAAGCTATGGCTGAGGCTGGACGATAGACAATTACGGGTTAAAGACCCTGTATTGGGTAGGTCTATGGGTCAGTATTATAATATCTGTTTTGTTTTTTCTATCAATAAACTTTAAAAGGGTATCAAAACATCAAAATATGGATAATCAAAAAATAGGAGCCTGTGAATGTGTAGATACCTGTAGAGGGAGTTAAACATGTTTATAAAAAATGTTTTATTGAAAATCAAAGAACCTGTGATCAGACTGATACGTAATATTAAAATGGTTATACGGGCGCTGGCAGGTAAAAATGAAGATGTATATAAGGGTTCAGGCTTGAGACCTCTTAAACCGGCAAACAGGATCCTTATGTTTATCGGGAAACCGGGACGTATCCTGAGCGGGAATCTCAGACAAAACGGTATTCGCCTGGTGTTAGTCGGATGTTTGAGCCTGGTGCTTATTATATTTGGGTTATCACTGCCAAAACTAATGGCGCGTGACAGTGAACCCAAAGGGGACACCGGGAATGAAACAGATGAGGTTCACACGGATCTTCCGCTGGAGCCGGCTGAAGAAGAGGAAGAGCAGGAGCAGCCTGCAGAGCTTCCCGTTTTAGACATTTCGGGCGGTGAAATCCAGCTGGAATCATCGATGCTGCGTATAAATGAGCCAACGGTATACGGGAGGGAAGTTATATATTCAGCAGGTAATAATCCATCAATTGATGAACCTGTATTTACCAAGCTGTTTATTTACAATCTGGATACCGGTGAAGAAAAGGTAGTCTGTGAAACCGATATAAAGTTTGGCGAGATCTATGAGGGCAGATTCAACGAAAACTGGATTGTGTGGCTGGACACTAATCAGAGCGGTACGAATAATATATGTGCACAAAACAGAAAGACCGGTGAGATTTTCAAGATCAAGAGCTGTAATCTTAATAAGCCTCAGCTGGTATTATTCGGAGATAATCTTGTATGGGTAGAACAAAAGAATGAGGAGGAAGACCGGCTTTATCTGTATAATTTTAAGTCCGGCGAACCTGTAAGTCTGGAAAGTTTTAATAATCCAACATATGGTACCTGCTCTCCGGCATTATACAATAATGTACTGGTATGGGTATATCCCCATCCCCAGGATTCTGAGCGAAGCATAATTAAAAAATTGGATCTTGAAGAAGCCCTGTTTTTTAATGGAAGTGAACAGCCGCAATCAGAAATGCCCGAAACTTCCTCTGAGGAAGAATCTCCGGACGACGCGGCACAACAAATGGATAATGAAGCAAGTGACGGTAATGAACCGGAAACAGGGGATAACAGTATCCATGATGACCAGATTCAGGTTGACCATTATGGGGATGAAGCTATTCAGCCGCAAATTATAGATCCAGATGGATTTGCCATATACCCCCAAACCAACGGAGAGGTTATAGCATGGCTGGATAATTTGGACCCATCCCGGGCACAGCTTAAGATGACCAAAGATGATGGCGAAACCATTACCGTAATAGCTGAAAATGTAGGAAGGTTGTTCGGGGTGGGGGATAAATTTGTTGTTTACACTCAGAATGATGCTATAATGGTGTATTTCTGGGAAAGCGGACGCTATGCAAGGCTTACTGCACCGGGGGAAAAGGGGATGCTGGTCAAATCATGTGTTTCCGGCAATGCGGTGGTATGGTGCAATGCGGATAATCCCAATCAACAGCAGGACTGTGTAAAGATTAGCATGGTTGAACATCCCTAGCTGGCTTAAGGAATGGAGGAATCATGGCAAAATCAAGAAAGGTGTTTGTATGTCAGGAATGTGGATACGAATCTCCCAAGTGGATGGGTAAGTGTCCTTCCTGCAGGGAATGGAATACGTTTGTTGAGGAAGTGGAGATTAAAGGGAGCAAGGATTCGCAGACAGGTGCTGTAAGCTATTCCCGGCCCGAACCCCTGGCCCAGATCTCTGTTGAACAGGACGAGCGTTATGCTACAGGTCTTGATGAGCTGGATCGTGTCATGGGAGGGGGAGCTGTCAAGGGGTCTCTCGTATTGATCGGCGGGGACCCGGGAATCGGTAAATCCACTCTGCTTCTTCAGGTATGCGATGTTCTTTCACGGAAATATGGAAAGGTGCTGTATGTTTCAGGAGAAGAATCGGTCAGACAGATAAAGATGCGGGCTGACCGGTTAGGAATCTTATCCCAGGATCTGTATCTGGTTTCCGAGACTGATGCAGATATCATTTTAGCCCATGTTCAGAATCTGGGTCCTGCATTTCTCGTTATTGATTCAATTCAGACGGTATATACACCCCAGTTATCCTCGGCACCGGGTAGTGTAACCCAGGTCAGAGAAACTACGGGGATGTTTATGAGACTGGCTAAAAACCAGGGTATAACTACTTTTATTGTAGGTCACGTTACTAAAGAAGGGGCTATTGCCGGTCCCAGGGTACTGGAGCATATGGTGGATGCTGTGCTGTACTTTGAAGGAGATCAGCATCACACTTACCGTATTCTGCGGGGAGTTAAAAACCGGTTTGGTTCTACTAATGAGATTGGGATTTTTGAAATGAGGGATAAGGGACTTGTACAAATACAAAACCCTTCTGAACTGTTGATATCCCAGCGCACTCATGGTGTGCCCGGTTCGGTGGTCTTTTGTAGTATGGAAGGTACCAGGCCTGTTATGGTAGAGGTACAGGCTTTGGTAAGTACTACGGCTTTTGGTATGGCCAGACGCATGTCCACCGGTATTGACTACAACAGGGTTGTTTTGCTTATGGCGGTTCTTGAAAAAAGGGTGGGAATGCAGCTGTATAACCAGGATGCTTATGTTAATATAGCCGGAGGACTGAGAGTGGAAGAACCTGCTGTTGATTTAGCCGTAATCACGGCTATTGCTTCCAGCTTCAGAAACATTCCGGTAAGCCCTGAATTGGCGGTAATGGGTGAAGTTGGTCTTACGGGAGAAGTAAGGGGTATAGCCAATATTGAAAAGAGAATACATGAAACTTCAAAACTCGGGTTCAAACAATGTGTCATACCCCAGGACAACATGAACGGTCTTACATCTCATCAGGGAATAGATATCGTGGGAGTAGAGAATATTTCACAGGCACTGGATGTTATCCTGGGCATCTGATCAGATTACTTAAGATGAAATTTGCCCAAGGCTGATAAACTTTTTTCCTCTTTGACAATTACATCATAAAGACTTATATCTAAAGTATTGGCTAGGCTGGCTATGTAAAACATATGGTTGCCCAGTTCCTTTTCTATAATGTCACGGCATTTATCACATAGTTTTCCCCTTACATGATCGTCCATGAACATTTTCAATTCTTCTATGGAAGCATCTGCCGGGATCTTCTGCTTTTGGGCATCCAGTTTTATGCAACCGCAGCTGGTAACAGCCTTGGCAACCGCCCGGCCAACTCTTGCATTTGAATCCTGAAGTTTGGTCATGATATCAATTATGCTTTTATGACGGGACAATAATTCCGAAACCATGCTCTGGAAGTTTTCGTATAGGATATCCTTCATTAACTATCATCTCCTCGGAGTAATCTTAACCATATTATATCTTTGTTGTAATAATTATGTCAATTATTCACTTTACCATTAAATCTGTTGTATAGATTCAGAATATTCTAGCAGTTAGATCTTTGCAGCTGACATTAAATTTTATAGTTGACAAGATAATCATAGGTGTGTTAAAATAACAATTTTATTGACAAACAAGGGAGTTTGTGGTATAGTAGACAATAGAAATAATGTAAGAGGAGGCATCCGCGTGGAATTCCAAGTAGGCGATAAAGTAGTTTATCCGATGCATGGGGCTGGAGTAGTAGAGAGCATTGAAGAGAAAGAAATATTGGGCAAGAAGCAGGAATACTATGTCCTGAATTTTCCCATGGGTGGAGTAAAGGTCATGGTTCCTACCCAGAATGTTGAACAGATTGGGTTACGACAGGTGATTGCAGAGGATGATGTTGGGAAGGTCATGGATATATTAAGCGGGGATAAGACAAAGATGCCTGCTAACTGGAGTAAACGTTACCGCATAAATATGAACAAGATAAAAAGCGGTGATATATATGAGGTGGCTGCTGTTGTGCGCAATCTCATGTTACGAGACAAGGAGAGAGGTTTGTCTAATGCTGAACGAAAAATGCTCAACAGTGCCAGGCAGATCCTGATAAGTGAGCTGGCATTGTCAACTGATGCGGAACAGGAAGAGATTAAGGCAATGGTGGATAGAATCTCAGAACAAAACAATGCTTAAAATGGACGGTAATTTTTCATTGTTTCGCTAACCGGCTCCGTAGTAAAATTGGTGTTTAAATCAAAAGATTACCGTTTTTAAACCGTAATATCCTTAAAGTTGGAGTCTCCATCTTGGATTAGATGGAGACCAGTTTAATTTGATCATAGTTTTGACAGGATGATTGAAGTATACCTTTTTTGCGTTTCTGCTAAAAAGCCAGGCATATCATTGAAAATTCAAATAAAAACAAATCAGCAGGTTTTTCTGAATGGTTGAAGTACTATATAAATGGTTATTGGTTAATTATAAAAGTTTGATATAATGTTAATAATAAAAGTAATGGTTTTCCAAATGGACTCATAATATTGAATAATTTCCAGGAGCGAATGGTTATAAAAAGGAGGTGAAGCAGTGCTGTTAAAAGTTATAAGAGGTTTTTTAACAGTGCTCGGACTGTTTATAGGTACGGGAATAGCCTGGTGGATAACATCGATATTAAATAATCACGGGATTGTTCTTATACCTGTATATCAGGAGCTTATCATTTATTTAACGTTCGGCATTATATTTGGATTTATACTTTTTATATCATCAAAAAGGTTAATGAGCCTGACGGTTAAGCTGACCAACGAGATTGAATTGAAACTTCAGGAGATTCCCATAACAGATGTGGTGTTTGGTGCATTCGGACTCATTGTAGGGCTTGTAATAGCTTATCTTATAAGCTCACCTATCAATCAAATCACGCCACCCTGGGTTTCTATATTGCTGACAACTCTTATTTATATGCTGCTGGGTTACCTGGGTATAAGTATTGCCATAAAAAGAAGAGAAGAGCTTAACTGGCTGGTTTCATTAAGAAGATCCCAAAAGGACAGGGGTACTGCCGGAGTGTATAAAGTACAGCCAAAGATATTGGATACCAGTGTTATAATAGATGGCAGAATTTTTGATATCTGTAAAACCGGGTTTGTTGAAGGCCCCCTGGTTATACCAGGCTTTGTGCTGGAAGAGCTCAGACACATTGCTGATTCATCGGATATATTAAAGCGGAACCGAGGACGGCGAGGGTTGGATATACTTAACCGTATTCAGAAGGAACTGGATATTCCGGTAGAGATCTATGAGGGCGATTTTGATGGTATAACGGAAGTTGACAGCAAACTACTTAAAGCAGCTCAAAGCATGGACGGAAAAGTTATTACAAACGATTATAATTTGAACAAGGTTGCTGAAGTGCAAGGAGTGGCTGTACTTAACATTAACGAACTGGCAAATGCAGTAAAACCTGTTGTTCTGCCGGGAGAAGAGATGGTGGTTCAGGTCATCAAGGACGGGAAGGAGACGGGACAGGGTGTTGCCTATCTGGATGACGGTACCATGATCGTTGTGGACGGTGGTAAAAAGCATGTGGGTGAGACAATAGATGTGCTTGTAACCAGCGTCCTTCAAACGGCTGCTGGCAGGATGATATTTGCCAAGCCTAAAACAATGGACAAAGTAGGCTAATTGATGGTGATGATTAGTTATAAATAACGGATTGTATTCCGTTGTTTTTTTTTGTATACTGTACTGGAAGAATGTACAAGACTTGGAGAGGACGAATAAGGGATATTATGAAGGGAAAGAACTACGCTGTTATTGTTGCAGCAGGCAAGGGGAAACGAATGGCTGCTGATGTTAGCAAGCAGTATATTATGCTAAACGGTAAACCGGTGGTAGCTCACACGCTTTCAGTTTTTGATGAGCAGCCGGATATTGAGGAAATTGTTCTGGTGGTCGGGTCACAGGATATAGAAAATGTGAAAAGAGATATTGTAGAGCCGTATGTGTATAATAAGCCTGTTGTGGTGGTAGCTGGTGGCGTGGAGCGCCAAAATTCAGTATACAACGGTTTGAAGGCTATTGAAGCCCATACTTCCGATGTAGTGGTGATCCATGATGGAGTCAGGCCGTTGGTTACCGGGCAGATGATACGGGACAGTATAGAGACTGCAAGAACTTACGGTGCTGCTGTTGTCGGGGTACCGGTTAAGGATACTGTGAAAAGGGTAGATAATGATGGATTTGTTGTGTCTACTCTGCTGCGGGAGGAACTTTGGGTGGTACAAACACCTCAGACTTTTCAATACGGGCTGATAAGAGAAGCTCATGAAAAGGCTTTACGGGATGGTTTCCAGGGTACCGATGATGCAGCGCTGGTGGAGCGCCTGGGCTGCTCTGTAAAAATGATAAAAGGCTGTTACTCCAACATAAAAATTACAACCCGTGAGGATCTCATTTTAGCCCGGGAATTTATGAAGTGATTCGGGAGGCATTGTATGAGGGTAGGTATTGGATATGATGTTCATCCCCTGGTAGAGAACAGGAATTTGATACTCGGCGGGGTTCTTATACCTTTTCAAAAAGGGCTTGATGGGCATTCGGATGCCGATGTTTTGGTTCATGCTGTAATAGATGCGCTGCTGGGTGCCGCCGGAATGGGGGATATAGGCAGGCTGTTTCCCGATACCGATGACAGATACAAAGGTGTATCGAGCCTTGTTCTTTTGCGGCATGTTGCACAGGTTTTAAAGAAAGCTATGTTTGAGGTAGAGAATATTGATGCGACAATTGTTGCGCAAAAACCCAGAATAGCACCTTATATTGAAAAAATGAAGGAGAACATAGCTCTGGAACTGGGAATACAGACAGACAGAATCAATATAAAAGCAACTACAACCGAAGGCATGGGTTTTATTGGTGCCGGGGATGGCATGGCGGCATACGCCATTGCGTTACTGGCATAACATAGATATTTGCATTATTTGCATTGAGCGCCAGTATAATATTACATAGTATGAATCAGACCAAACATATAAGACAGAATGAAATTCGGTAAAAGGGAGGTCAAAAAATGAAAAGATGGATTGCGATATGGCTTTGTGTCGGAGTTATATTTGCCGTTTTCGGGACATATGTACAGGCTCAGGTTGAAGAGGTAGTGAGTCTGGGAGCTGATTTAAATCAGCAGCAGCAGAAGCAGATGCTGGAGCTGTTTGGTGTGGCTGAAGACGATGTAAAGATTATTAAGGTTACCAACCAGGAAGAACGGGATTACTTAGAGGGCTTGGTTTCTAATGATAAGATCGGCACCAGAGCCATATCCTCCGCTTATGTATCGCCGTTGGAAGAAGGAGAAGGACTGGTGGTGGAGACCCATAACATAAGCTGGGTTACCAAGGAAATGTATGCAAATGCCATGGCTACGGCCGGTATTGAAAATGCCCGTGTAATAGCAGCTGCTCCATTTTCGGTGTCCGGTACTGCCGCTCTTACCGGCATAATGAAAGCTTTTGAAGAGGTTTCAGGCGAGGAACTGGACGAGGAAGCCAAGAAGATTGCAAATGAAGAACTGGTAACAACCGGCGATCTGGGAGAAGATATCGGTAAAGATGAAGCTGCCGCGCTTATTAAGGAAATAAAGGAAAGGATAGTACGGGAACGGATTAAAGATCCTGAGGATATCAAGAGGATTATTCTGGAGATTGCAAAGGAGCTTAATATTCAGCTGACGGAGGAACAGATAAATCAAATAATTGAACTTATGAAGAAAATCAGCCAATTGGATCTTGATATTGACAAGATAACCAATCAGTTGGAGAAGATAACAAAAAGCCTTGACAGTATACGAAAAACCGTTGAGGAGAACAAGGGTATACTGCAGCGCATATGGGAAGGCATCCAGAGCTTTCTAAAATGGATTGTAAGTCTTTTCGAATAGATGGTATCTCTATTTATATTTGCAGAATATTATTCCAGTCGCTGGAGCTCCGAGGCTAAGGCCTGTAAAACTCGCTTCAGGCCTCCACCAAAACTCGCTTTCGCTCAAACAGTGATTCGGCCTATTCCTCCGCTTCGTTAACAGGTTCTAAGCCTTTCCGCAAGGTGATTTCCATAATATTCTTCACATTTAAGGTACCTTGACTATGTCGTGAGGAATATAATATAATGGATTAACCACGGAATAAAAGGGTATATGTTATATATAGAAGGCTATGATAGGGAAGAGTAGGCGTATAACCATTCACAGAGAGGGACGATGACCGCGCTGAGAGTTGTCCTGGATAAGGGGTACGCTGAAGTGCGCCCAGGAGCTGCATGTCCGAAAGCATCGGCAAGTAGGGTATGCCGTATATACCGCGTTATGGTATCGAGAGGGGTATTATGCCTTTTAATACCCAACCAGAGTGGAACCGCGGAAACCTTCGTCTCTGAACAGTGACGAAGGTTTTTGAATTATAACGGGGGAGGGAATTATGTTTAAACGCATTCGAAAGGACATACAGGTTATACTGGAACGGGATCCTGCTGCCCGGAGTAAGCTGGAGGTAATACTGTGCTATTCAGGCTTTCACGCTGTTTTAATGCACAGGGTAGCCCATTGGTTTTATAATAAGGGTTTTAAACTAATAGCACGACTAATCTCCCAGTTCAGCCGTTTTATGACCGGTATAGAAATACATCCTGCTGCCAAAATCGGTGAAGGATTATTCATCGATCACGGTATGGGGGTTGTTATAGGTGAAACTGCCGAAATTGGAGACAATGTAACCATTTACCAGGGGGCAACATTGGGCGGAACCGGGAAGGAAACGGGCAAGCGGCATCCTACTATAGGGAATAATGTGGTCATAAGCACCGGGGCAAAGGTTTTAGGTCCTTTTAAGGTGGGGGATAATTCAAAGATTGGCGCCAATGCAGTTGTGCTGAGCGAGGTCCCTCCGAATTGTACTGTCGTAGGTGTGCCGGGAAGGATAGTCAGAAAGGACAACAAACGGGTTGCCTCAGTAAGGGATGAGATCGATTTGGATCAGGTGCGGTTGCCGGATCCTATGGCTGATCAATTAAAAGAGATTATTCAAAGAATCAATACTCTGGAAGAAAGAATAAAGGAGTTGGAGGTTCGATATAACAATGAAACTGTATAATACGCTTACGAGACAAAAAGAAGAATTTACTCCCCTTAATGAGGGAGAGGTGCGAATATACTCCTGTGGACCAACGGTATACGATTATTTTCATATAGGTAATGCACGTCCTTTTATCATATTTGATACGCTTAGAAGGTATATGGAGTATAAAGGCTACAAGGTGATATTTGTACAGAATTTTACGGATATTGATGACAAGATGATAAACCGGGCAAATGAGGAAGGTATTACTGTAAAAGAATTGGGAGACCGGTTTATTGAGGAATATTTTAAAGATGCTGATGCCCTGGGTATCCGAAGGGCGACCTTTCATCCACGGGCTACCGAACATATTGATGACATGATTGCCTTTATACAGAAACTCATAGATAAAGGGATGGCCTATGAGGTAGATGGGGATGTTTATTTTGATACATCGGCTTCAATGACATACGGTAAGTTATCCGGGCAGAGATTGGAAGACCTGGAAGCCGGCGCACGTGTTGATGTTGAGGAGAGCAAGAAAAACCCAATGGATTTTGCGCTGTGGAAGGCGTATAAACCCGGGGAACCTGCCTGGGACAGCCCCTGGGGAAAAGGGAGGCCGGGGTGGCATATAGAGTGTTCGGTAATGGCAATCAAATACCTGGGAGAGACCATTGATATTCATTCGGGCGGACAGGATCTGATATTTCCTCATCATGAGAATGAAATTGCCCAGAGCGAAGGGGCTACCGGCAAACCTTTTGCCCGGTACTGGCTGCACAACGGGTACATCAATATAGATAACCAGAAAATGTCAAAGTCTCTTGGTAACTTCTTCACCGTCCGTGAGATCCTGAATGAGTTTGACCCGGAAGTGGTGAGGCTCTTTATGCTTTCCGCCCACTATCGCAATCCCATAAATTTTGGTCATGAGATGCTCAAACAGGCTCAAAGTGCCCTGGAAAGGCTGTATAATTGCAGAAATAACCTTTACTATTTGATGCAAAATGCTGCAGAAAAAGAGCTAACTGATGAAGAAAAGAAAATTTATATTGAATTAATGAGTTATAAAAAGAAGTTTGAAGAGGAAATGGATGATGACATCAATACTGCCGATGCCCTGGCTGCCATCTTTGATTTGGTGAGAGACATAAATACCAAAGTCACCCCTCAAAGCTCAAAAAGCTTAATTGAAAAAGCCTATGGACTGCTTGACGAATTGACAGCTGTGTTAGGGCTGTTAAGAAAAGAAGTTCCTCTGAAAGAGCTTGATGCCGAGATTGAAGAGCTTATTGAGAAAAGGCAGCGGGCCCGGAAGGAAAAGAACTGGGCTTTGGCGGACCAGATTAGGGATGAGTTAAGGGAGCGGGGAATTATACTGGAAGACACTCCTCAGGGAGTAAGATGGTATTTTAAGGATGCAAAATAATTTTAAGATTATAATTAATGATTTATAAAAAAATGGAAGATGTCAACGGCGACACAGGTGATCCCTTTGTCCCGTGACATTTTCCATTTTTTTGTTGTAAGTTATTTCAATACTGTGATATAATGAAATGTAAAAACTGGGTACGAACAACGTACTGCTGGGGGTACTAATATGCGTGATAAAATTACGATATATACCATTGCAAGAGAAGCGGGAGTCTCAGTTTCCACTGTGTCCCGTTTTCTTAATGGCAGTGCAAACGTAAGTGAGGAAAAACGTAATGCAATAGAAAATGTTGTACGAAAATACAACTATCGTCCCAATGCCATTGCCCGGAATCTTTCCAAACAGAAAACCAGAATGCTAGGTTTTATTCTGCCGGATGTCACCCATCCTTTTTACGGTACAACTTTTATTGAGGCGGAAAAACGGGCCATGGAGCTGGGTTATACAATTCTTTTGTGTAATACCATGAACGACAATATGCTCAATAATACCCGTATGGAGGAGAGGTACATAGATATTCTTTCAGAAAAACTGGTTGATGGCGTTATCATGATTGGAGGACATATTAACGAAATAGATGTTCCCCCGGGGTATATAAAAAAAGTTAACCGATTAATCGAAAGCGTACCGGTTGTTATGATAAATGGAGAAATAGAAGATCTGGATTGTTACAGAGTGGTAACCAGGGATGAACTGGGAATCCGGGCCCTTATAAATCATTTGGTTTCGTTGAATCATGAAAAAATAGGTTTTGTCGGCGGGGCTTTGGGTATTCAGCCTACCAATAAGAGGTTGGAAGCCGTAAAAAGAGGGCTGGCAGTACATGGTATAGAATTTAAAGAGGAATGGTTTGTAGGCAGCGGATTTAATATTGATACTGGTATAGAGGCATTTGAACAGATATTACAGATGGATGACCGGCCGACCGCCGTTGTGTGTATTAACGATCTGGTAGCCATAGGTATAATACATTCTGCTATAAAGTTTGGTTTAAGCATACCTCAGGATCTTTCGGTTGCAGGTTTTGACAATATTTATCTGACGGAGTATATGATACCAAGAGTTACTACCGTGGATTTAAACCTGAAGAAACTGGGCAGAATGGCTGTAGATACGTTAGTTCAATGTCTGAATGGTAAATCTCCTGAAAAAACTACTGTTGTGGAAACACGTATTGTTATTCGGGATTCGTGTATAAATGCCAGAAACGGACAAAAATTTGGCATTTTTTGAAACCGGTTTCTTAGCTAAAATTAGGTAAGTTGTAAAATTAATTGCCCAAACATGATAAAAAAGAAGTGACTCAAATCA
>LFTM01000058.1 GCA_001513505.1 Clostridiales bacterium DTU092
GAAAATGTTCCCTGCGTACTGGTGAAGAGCTGCTGGTCGTATGCCCGGTGTATAAGCCGGCACATATCCCTTCTGATTTCTCTTTCCCGGCTGCTAAAGCTTTGAGGAATAAACTCATTCATGATTACATGCTGCTTATTTTTTGATAACTGAATATGTTTGTCGGTTAAACTCACCGGCTTTCCCAGTCTTCTGGCCTTAAGTTCCAGTCTGGCGCAGAAATCCAGTGTTTCAAAGGCCATAAATGCCTCGAACAAATTTTTACCTCCGGACACCACTCCATGGTTTTCTAGTATAACCGTCTTAAACCCTTTTTCAAACTGAAATGCGATTTTTTTACCGAGATCTTTACTACCTGGCAGTCCGTACTCGGCCATTCCTACCGGTTCGCATATAAGATGGGCATTGGGAATAAGTCTTGTATCAGGGATTTTTCTGGTTATGCTAAAAGCAATCAGGGCCGGCGGATGAGCATGGATAATCGCTTTTATATCAGGTCTTTTTTGATAGATCATTTCATGAAAGGGAAGTTCAACTGATGGTTTATGGTTTCCCTCAATCCTTCCATCACGTTTAACCCGAATGATATCGTTCC
The DNA here is from genome assembly GCA_001513505.1 of Clostridiales bacterium DTU092. Classification (GTDB taxonomy): domain Bacteria; phylum Bacillota; class Clostridia; order Caldicoprobacterales; family Caldicoprobacteraceae; genus DTU074. Next base: position 596 of record LFTM01000058.1, read on the forward strand.
TGTGCAGGGAACCCTTATCTATCCCGGATGGAGTTATCCAGATATCTCCATTATCATCAAGAATGGACAGGTTACCGCCTGATGTAGTAGTCATTCCGTAGTTGTATATCCTTTCCATAATCATTACTATCTGATCTGCTGGATGTAATAATTCGAATTTCACAATATCTGCCTCCTTTAATGATGTAGTTTTAAGTGCAGCATCCCAAATATCTGAAATTAATAAAAGGGAGCACATTTCGTGCCCCCTTTTATTTGCTAAATTCATTTTTATTTTGTAGCTAATACCTTTTTCAGTCTTGCGAATCTTGGCAATCCATTTTCAAAAGGCGGTCTGGATTCACCCTGTATAAGTGGCAGCGCGTATTTGATAAAGTCTTCGGTAACTCCGTTACCCTCTTTGTTTATCCATTCTCTGGGTACTTTCTTCTCTACATTGGCAACATCGGTCAGGTTCACAAGTTTGATGTTGCACTTATATTCGCTGCCTTCAGCTCTTTCAAAAGCTACCATCTTATCGGTGATACCCTGTACTGCATGTTGAACAGCAGCCTGACCTGCAAGGTAAGCCTCATCAACGTCGGTCTTGGAGGCAAGGTGGGCTGCGCATCTCTGTAGAAGGCTAAACTCAATGCCTCTTACCTTTGCGCCGGTTTTCTCTTTTACAATGCCTGCCAGAGTTGCTGCCAGGCCGCCGAGCTGAACATGACCAAAGGAGTCTTTATGCTTGGTTAATGCCGGGCCATATTCATAGATGTATCTTCCGTCCTTATCCTTAACACCTTCAGAAACAGCTACGATAATGTTCTTTTTCTTGTTGTATACGGAGATTACCTCGTCAAGGAATCTGTCAATATCAAATGTTAACTCCGGCAGATATATAAGATCGGGACCATACCCCTTTGCTGAAGCAAGTGCTGCAGAGGCTGTCAGCCATCCGGCATTCCTTCCCATTATCTCCAGAATAGTGACCATTTGTGTGTCATAAGCCCTGACGTCCAGAAAGATCTCCATTGTAGTTGAAGCAATGTATTTCGCAGCGCTTCCGAAACCAGGACAATGGTCTGTGCCCCATAGGTCATTATCAATGGTTTTGGGAACACCCATTATCCTGCACTCATAACCAGCCTTTTGCATGTATTTGCTTATTTTATTGCAGGTATCCATGGAGTCATTTCCACCATTGTAGAAGAAATAGCGTATGTTATACTTGCGGAATACGTCCAGCAGCTTTTTGTAATCGGTATCATCTTCATCGGGATCTTTTAGTTTATAGCGTACGGAACCTATCATCGATGAAGGAGTGGTTTTTAATAATTCAAGTTCGTAAGGATCTTCTTTGCCAATATCATAGAATACTTCATTCAAAATTCCCTGAATTCCATGGGCTGCACCATATACAGCAGTTATACAATCCTGTTTTAAGGCTTCCTGAAAAACACCTGCCGCTGATGCATTGATTACTGCAGTGGGGCCGCCTGACTGACCTAGAATACAGGCTCCTCTAAGTTCGCTCATTACACAAAAACCTCCTTTTACCGTTGATTATATAAATTTTATTATGTACAGATTTATATAAAAACCATACATAATAGAATATACCATATAATGTTTTGAAAAGCAATTTTAACAGTGTTTTTGTCATAAATAATTTTTGCTTAATAATATATTCAGATTATTAAGTTATCATGGAATTTCTGAAGCGATTATGATAAAGATCCTTGATTTTGTAAAATAATGTGGTAGAATTATTATGGTAAAGATCATTTTTTGCCAGTACCATTTACATAGATTAGCTTCGATTCAGTTTGAGAAAAATATATTAAATAGCTTATAAAAATTTAAATAGAAGGAGTTGTTAAAGTATGCCATTAGTTACGTCAAAAGAAATGTTTAAAAAGGCTTATGAAGGCGGATATGCTATAGGAGCTTTTAATGTGAACAACATGGAGATAATTCAGGGTATAACTGAAGCTGCCAAGGAAGTGAATGCTCCCTTGATTCTTCAGGTATCGGCAGGGGCAAGAAAGTATGCAAATCATACATACCTGATGAAGCTTATAGAAGCTGCTCTGATTGAGACCGATCTTCCAATTTGTGTACATCTTGATCATGGTGATAGTTTTGAGCTGTGTAAAGCGTGCATTGACGGAGGTTTTACTTCGGTCATGATCGACGGTTCCCACCTGCCTTTTGAAGAAAACATAGCTTTGACTAAGAAAGTGGTTGACTATGCACATGAAAAGGGAGTTGTGGTGGAAGGCGAACTGGGAAGGCTTGCAGGTATTGAGGATGCAGTAAATGTATCCGAAGAGGATGCAACATTTACAGACCCAGATCAAGCCGAGGAATTTGTAAAAAGAACCGGTGTTGATTCCCTTGCCATTGCAATAGGGACCAGCCATGGTGCATACAAGTTCAAGGGCGAGCCTAAGTTGAGATTTGATATCCTTGAAGAAATTCAAAAGAGACTTCCGGGATTTCCTATAGTTCTGCACGGTGCTTCTTCGGTTATTCCTGAATTTGTGGAAAAGATTAACAAGTACGGTGGCGAAATGCCTGGAGCTCAGGGAGTACCTGAAGAAATGCTTAGAAAAGCCGCATCAATGGCTGTTTGTAAGATAAACATTGACTCTGACTTAAGACTTGCAATGACCGGTACAATAAGAGAATATTTTGCAAAGAATCCGAGCCATTTTGACCCAAGACAGTATCTGGGTCCTGCAAGAGAGGCAATTAAAGAACTTGTCAAGCACAAGATCGTAAATGTGCTGGGTTGTGCCGGAAAAGCCTGATAGAGATTATTAGCAAGTAAAAAGACCCCTTTAGCAAAAAGTTAAAGGGGTCTTTTTGTTTATACGGGGGATCCCATCAACGCAATAGAGTACGGTCAGAAAAGTTATTCCACCTGTCAGTAAGGACAGGATTAACGATACTGCCATGGGGACGGTGTGAGCTGTCAACTGGTTGAATGAGTATTTGCTGAATGAAGCTACAAAAATTGCTGCAAACCCCGGCTTTAGGAACCATTCTGCCCATTTAATTTTAAGTTTTGTCAGTTTGATAACATGTATGAAACTTAATAGAAATGCGAACGTACTTCTTAGATTAAAACCAATAATGAAACCATAAATTCCAAATTCAGGTTGTGCAACGAGGAAATAGGTGCAAAGAATCTGTATGATACCTCCTATTGTAGTATACAATGCTGCCTGTTTTTGTTTGCCAAGACCATTTAATATGGCGCTTAATGTATGTTGAAGGGCATGAAAAACCATACACCAGGTTAAAGGTATGAGAAACTGCCCAACCTGAGGCTGCTTATACAGTGCAAGACCAATAGGGTGTGCCAATGAGAGCAATAATGCACAGGCAGGGAAGGCAAAGGTTGCGGTTAACCGTATAGCGCGTGAAACATTTGTACGTATAGCGGTCCAGTTGGATGTAGCAAGATCTTCCGACAGATGGGGTATAATCACGGTATATAATGCGTTTGTAACGGTAAAAGGCATATACAGCAAAGGAAGTACCATACCGGATACTATGCCGAAAAGGGATACCGCCTGACTGTTTGTCATCCCGCTGGCCATCAATCTCTGGGGGATCAGAATGGAGTTGACGGAGTTTAATGTTGTAAGCGCAAGTCGTGTAAATGTAACGGGAACCGCAATACTTGCAATGTTTGCAACGCGGGATGAAATTGAAGCCGATACCGGTTCATTGCTAAAGCTCTTTGTTTTATTGTAGTAATTGGTATGAAGATATAACAGACTCGATAATTCGCCTGCTACAATACCCAGTACGATAAAAATTGTAGCCGTTTCATAACTTCCCGGGTCAATCCAGAAAAGCAATAACACAACCATGGCAATACGAACTATTTGTTCAATAATTTCAGCCAAGGCGGGATAATGGGTATTTTTAATACCATAGAAATAACTTTTAAATACAGCTCCCGTACTGGTTATAATTACGCATGGAAACAGGATTATGAGGGGCAGACGGGTGCGCGGGTCATTAAGCACACTGTATGACAGCCATTGGGAACCTACTATCATTAAAAATGAAATCAGGATACCCAGTGACGATACAATTCCTATGGCGGCTGATACAAACTTTTTTGCCTCATTATGTTGACCAATGGCATTCCTGGAGGCAACCAGTCGGGAAACGGCTACGGGTATTCCCGATGCAGTTAAGGCAAGAGCAATTGAATAAGGCGGTAACACCAGTTGATATATTCCCATACCTTCGGGTCCCAAAAGGCGGCTTAAGATTATCTGGTATATAAAGCCCATTGCCCGGACCACAACGTTGGCACTGGCCAGGATAAAAGCTCCGTACAGCATGGAACGGGTGTTTATCTTCAATATAATTCCCCCGGTATATTAATGTTCTGTTTCATAGATATTCATGATGCCAACCAAGTAGAATATAATAATGTTTGGTTATGTATAAAGGTGTTGTTTTTATGGAATCAGACATACTTAATGAAAAACAATTGTAAGTTGATATAGAGGAATTTGTCAGTTTGTATAGAATATAAGTAACGGGACAGAAGATTAAACGGGGCAACAAACATTATAATACAGGTTTTCAGTTTGGAGGGGTAAAGGTGGAAGTAAGGTTTGCAGAGCCCAGTTATCGGGAACAGGCCATAAGACTGTGGACCTATTGTTTTAGCATGTCAAAGGAAACGGCTGAGGAGATAGTCAATTCTATTTTTAAACCGGATATCTGTTTAGGAGCTTTTATAGAAGGCAATATGGCGGCATGTTTGTATATACTTCCATATGAGATGTTTTTCTATGGGAACAGTGTAAAAATGGCTGGTATCGGTGGGGTTGCTACTTTACCCGAATATCGGTATCATAATTGTGCCAGAAACCTGCTGGTGAAGTCGTTGGAGATTATGAAGCAAAATTCTCAAATATTTTCCGCACTGGGACCGTTTTCATATGCATTTTACCGGAAATGCGGATGGGAGCTGTGCTATGAATACAAGGAATACAAGTTGAATATTGATGATTTTAAAAGATTTGGCAGCGGATCCGGGAAATACCGTCCTATGGAAAAGACTGATATGTCAGCCGTGATGTCGTTGTATAGCAGTTATGCACGCAGATACAACGGAATGCTCAACCGAAGCCAGGCTCAGTGGGAACGGTATATGCCGCGTGAGGGAAGTAACGACAGAAGGTATGTATTCATAGATAAAAATGACAATATACAAGGATACATATTTTTTAGAATAAGTGACGGAAAGTTTCATGTTAATGAGCTAATATACTCATCTCCTGAAGTCCGAAATGAACTTTTCAGATTTATTTATCTCCATAGCGCCCAGACCGGAGAGGTGGTATGGAGGGCTCCCAGCGATGATAATTTGATTTTAATGCTTGATAATCCCCGGAGAGATATTAAAATTGTTCCCGGGATGATGGCCCGTATTGTAGATTTGCAAAATGTTCTCCTAAGCTATCCATTTGAAACAGAGTATCCCAAAAGCTTTGTCATAAAAGTTGATGATCCCTGGGCACCGTGGAATGATGGCTGTTTTGAGGTGTCAATTGACGGGAGTCGGGTCGATGTACGTAAGATACAAAATTCAGAATGGGATCTGCAATGCAGTATTGGTACACTGACACAGATAATTATGGGTTATATAAACATAAATCAGGCCGTGGATACTGGCAAATTACAATTGACGGATCACAATGTGTTGAAAAAACTACAGGATGTCTTTAAACCCGGCGTTACATTCCTAAACGATTCTTTTTAACAAGAACTCTGCATTCCATCGTTATGCGGGTAATCTGGCAAGCGGAAAATGTTATGTAAATTAAAAGAAGAATGATTTTAAGGAGGAGTACCAATGTCATTTAAAGTTGCGTTTATCGGAGCGGGCAGTATTGGTTTTACAAGACAGCTGCTGCAGGATCTCCTGTCGGTGGAGGAATTTCGAAATATCGAAGTGGCTTTTACCGATATTAACGAGAGAAATCTGGATATGGTGACCCAGCTATGCCAGAGAGATATTGATGAGAATGGCTTAAAGATCAAAATCCAGGCTACCACAAACCGGAGAGAAGCTCTAAAAGATGCAAAATATGTATTCAACGTGGTAAGAATTGGAGGTTTGGAGGCATTTCAACTGGATATTGATATACCTTTGAAATACGGGGTAGATCAATGTGTTGGTGATACACTGGGACCCGGCGGGATTATGTATGGTCAAAGAGGGATTCCGGTTGTACTTGAGTTTTGCAAGGATATCCGGGATGTAAGCCATCCTGATTGTCTCCTTCTCAACTATGCCAATCCCAATGCCATGATCACTTGGGTATGCAATAAATACGGTGGTGTAAAGACAATTGGTTTGTGTCACGGAGTACAGGGTGGACACCAGCAGATTGCCGAAGTTCTGGGGTTAAAACAGGAGGAAGTGGATATCATCTGTGCAGGAATAAACCATCAGACATGGTATATACAGGTCAAACATAAGGGACAGGACATGACCGGCAGACTGCTGGAGGCTTTTGAGAAACACCCGGTTTACAGTAAAACCGAAAAGGTCAGGATTGACATGCTAAGAAGATTTGGTTACTACAGTACCGAATCAAACGGACATCTCAGTGAATATGTACCGTGGTACCGCAAGCGTCCCGATGAGATCATGGATTGGATTGATCTAAGCTCATGGATACATGGAGAGACAGGCGGTTATTTAAGNNATTTAAGGGTCTGTACAGAAAACAGAAACTGGTTTGAGACTGATTTTCCAAGATGGTTGAAGGAGCCTGCGAGAGTATTTGCCCCTGACAAACGGAGCCAGGAACATGGTTCGTATATTCTTGAAGGGCTTGAAACCGGCAGGATTTACAGGGGTCACTTTAATGTTGTTAATAATGGAACCATTACAAACTTACCGGATGATGCAGTGGTAGAAGTTCCCGGCTATGTTGATGCCAACGGAATCAATATTCCGAAGGTGGGTGACCTGCCATTGGGTTGTGCAGCTGTCTGTAATGCCAGCATCAGCGTACAAAGATTGGCAGTGGAAGCAGGCGTACACGGTGATGATATGCTGCTGAGACAGGCAATGATGATGGATCCTTTGACAGGAGCAGTATGCAACCCTCCGGAGATATGGCAGATGGTGGATGAAATGCTGGTTGCTCAAGCAAAATGGCTGCCCCAGTATAAAAAGGCTATTGAAGAAGCAAGGAAGCGGCTTGAATCCGGAAAGCTTATTAAAACCAGGGATGATTACAAAGGCGCTGCCCGTTTAAAGGTAAAAACCGTTGATGAGATGAAAAAAGAGCGGGAAGAATAAAGCTATGCAATAAAAACGGTAAGGAGGAAATAGTATGCAGCCTATGACTGGTATAGAAAGGATCAGCAATATACTAAAACGGAAACCGGTGGATCGTATTGGCCTGTTTGAGCATTTCTGGGGGGATACAATGAAAAAATGGCAGGCAGACGGTTATATCAGCCAGGACGAAGACCTGACCGATCATTTTGGTTTTGATATGGAGATGTGCTGGCCATTCAATCTTGTCGCGGATTTGGATTTTGAACCTCAGGTTGTTGAGGAAACAGAAGAGACCATATTGATTCGTGATGGAAACGGGGCTTTGCTTAGAAGGCACAAGCTGCACGACAGCACTCCGGAACATGTGGATTTTCTGGTTAAGGAACGGAAAGCGTGGGAGGAACATATAAAGCCATTATTAACCCCCGATCCAAGGAGGATTAATTTTGAGGCGTACCGCAAGGCCAGGGAACATGCACGTCAGCATAACCGTTTCTTTGTATGGTCGGGAGTTAATGTGTTTGAGTGTATGCACCCAATGTGCGGGCATGAACATATGCTGGTTGGAATGGCTCTTGATCCGGACTGGGTAAGGGATATGGTAGACACATATGCCACACTTACCATTCAGTTACAGGAAATTTTGTTTGCCCGGGAAGGATATCCTGATGGAATATGGTATTATGAGGATATGGGATTTAAACAAAAACCTTTCATGTCGCCGGCAATGTATAAGGAGATTATTCAACCGGGACATATAAAAACCATAGAGTTTGCTAAAAGTCATAATCTGCCGGTTATAATGCATTCATGCGGTTATGTGGAGCCTCTGGTTCCCGGCATGATTGAAGCCGGAATAGATTGTTTGCAGGTTATTGAAGTGAAAGCTGGTATGGATCTGATAAAGTTGTATAAAGATTACGGTGATGTGCTTTCATTTATGGGTGGTATTGATGTGAGAGTGTTGTATTCAAACGATAAAGATCTTGTATCCCGGGAATTGGAAAGTAAAATCCCCATAGTGAAAGAGAAGTATGGGTATGTACTTCACAGCGATCATTCCATACCCGGTACGGTTAATTATGATACATATAAATATTTTGTTGAGAGAGGGCTTGAACTGGGCACCTATGATGAGTAGCAGGAAAGAGAAAATCCATCTTTTTACCGGATGGATAAGGTAGTATATGCCGGATATATAAATAAATATATTAAAATGGGGGGATTTAAAATGCGTGTTCTTGTTATTTGCGATGATTACTGGCATCCGGGCAGCGTGGTTAAGGACGGATTGAAGCCTCTTGAGGACAGCGGTATGGAATTTGTATATGTGGAGGATATGCGTGATTTTGAATTAAACACGATAAAGGAATATCCGGTTGTGATACTCTCAAAATCCAATAATATTTCTTCCAGTAACACCGAAAAATGGGCAACTGAGGAAGCTCAAAAGGTTTTTGACAGCTATGTAAGCAATGGTGGAGGATTGTTAGCAATACATTCCGGAACGGCAGGATATGGTGAAGCCGGAATAATTCGGGATATACTGGGTGGGGTGTTTACCCATCATCCGGAGCAGTGTCCTGTTATGGTTGAAGCCAAGGGGGAGCATGCCATTACCCAAGGGTTTACTCCTTTTAATCTCAAGGATGAGCATTATTTTATGGAGATTGATGATAACGATAAAATACATGTGTTTTTAACTTCAACATCAGAGCATGGCACCCAACCTGCCGGTTGGACGAAAGAATATGGTACTGGAAGGGTATGCGTGCTGACGCCGGGTCACAATCTTGAAGTATGGCTTGATAAGGGCTTTCAGGTATTGCTGAAGAATGCTATTAACTGGTGCATAGAAAAGGAGTAAATTTTATTATATTCAAAAAAATTTATGAACAGGGGGAATTGCGATGAATAAGACACCTGTAGTTGTTATAACCGGCGCCGACCGTGGATTGGGATTTGGTCTGTGCAAGAATTTTTTAGAAAAAGGATGGCTGGTTTATGCCGGGCAGTATATACCTGACTGGCCTGAACTATCATCATTAAGTGAAAAATATCCGGAAAAACTTCGTATTGTTCCGTTAGATGTATCGTCCATTGAATCGGTAAAAAAGGCTGCTGAAAAGGTTGGCAAGGAAGTTGGTTATGTTGATGTTCTTATCAATAATGCCGGCATAACAGCGCCTACCAATAAGTTAGATATAAGAGAACAGCAGAACTATGATGATATACACCGGGTTTATGATGTGAATGCTTTGGGGCCAATAAGGGTTATGGAAGTATTTCTGCCGTTAGTGGATAAGGGTTCATTAAAACGACTGTGTTTTGTCTCCTCAGAGGCCGGAAGCATAGGAGCCTGTGAACGTACAGCCTGGTATGGTTACTGTATGTCCAAGGCAGCACTTAATATGGCAGTAAAGATTACATTTAACAGGTTGAGACCCGAAGGCTATACTTTCAGGGTTTATCATCCCGGTTGGGTCCGTTCGTATATGTCAGGTAAGAAGAATTATGAGGCCGATCTGGAACCTGAAGAAGCCGCCAGATATGCTGTGAATTATTTTATGAGTGGGACCGAGTATTCTGAACTGGACAAAGAGATAGATGAAGATAATCTGATTTTAAGGGATTATCTGTTAAATGAGTGGCCCTGGTAATATCGGATGTATCTTATTAATTTGAAGGATATAACAGAGAACGCATTGGAAAAAGGCTTAGGACCTGTTAATTCAGGTTCTAAGCCTTATAGTTCTTATAATCGTTGACTTATGTTAGTTGCTTTGTTATTATAAATGTAAAATATGATAAATTTGATCAATTGTAACATTTTGTATTATATTAGAATTATAATATGTTTTATATAGAATTAACTCTGGGGAAGTGAAAAGGTTGAAAATACAAAGACGGGAAA
>LFTM01000209.1 GCA_001513505.1 Clostridiales bacterium DTU092
GGTTTAATAAACAATTTCTTGGTATATATAATCCCAAGGTTGATTGCAGCTTTTAACATAATGATTATGAGAAGTTATATTGAAACAATTCCGTATAGTCTGGTTGAAGCTGCAAAAATCGATGGAGCAAGTGAATATAGAATTTTATTTACAGTCATAATGCCGTTGAGCGTACCGGTGCTGGCGACAATATTATTGTATACTGCGGTTGGGCAATGGAACTCCTGGTTTGATACCATGTTGTATTGCTCAAGTGAACCAAACCTAAGCACACTTCAATTTGAACTGCAAAAACTCCTGCAGGCGGCCAGGACCATGTCTTCCAGTGCTATGGACGTTGCTCTCGGTACTACCAGTGCGGAGCAGCAAACCAAGGCAGCGGTAACTCCGAATTCCATAAGGGCGGCAATGACTGTAATAGCAGTAGTACCTATATTGTTTGTATATCCGTTTCTGCAAAGATATTTTATCCATGGTTTAACTCTTGGAGGCGTAAAGGGTTAATTTTGATGAGTAGTTATAACTGTTAAGCAGCCGAGGTTTAGCATAGTGAAAAGCGAATTTTTTCACTATGTTTTTTTTATAAAAAATACAAAATGGCTGCGGAAAAATTTATTGTTCCAAAAACCCATAAATAAAAAGGTTTTTTTACACACTATATAGAAGTATATAATGGTTTTTTGTTAACGTAGCGGGATATAATCAAACCCGGGTTTACCTTTTATCAGGGAAGGGGATGTTAATGAAACAGCATCTGCAAATGTTAAAGGAAATCAAGAAAAATAAGGTCATTGGTTATTGGGGAAGCAGAATAATATCCCAGATTGAATATGCTTCAGAGTTGTCAGAGGTAAGGGGTAATGAATTTGATGAGCTGCTTGATGAGGCTACTAAGTTTTTGTATGATGAAGTTGAACGGGAGGGTGTTATTACCCAGTCAGCTTGCAAAAAAACAGAAAATATGCTGATGCCCCTGTCAGAAGAAGCTAAGAAGTTCAACATGATTTGTGCCGGTCATGCCCATATCGATATGAACTGGATGTGGGGCTGGAATGAGACGGTCATGGTGGCATTGGACACCTTCAGAACCGTGCTTGATTTGATGGATGAATATCCGGATTTTACATTTTCCCAGTCTCAGGCATCGGTATATAAAATACTGGAAGACTACGCGCCTGAAATGCTGGAGGAAGTTAAAAAGAGGGTGAAAGAAGGACGCTGGGAGGTAACAGCTTCTACCTGGGTTGAGGCGGATAAGAATATGCCCAACGGTGAAAGCATGGCCAGGCATATACTATATACCAAGAGGTACTTATCCAGACTTCTGGACATAGATCCCAAGGTTTTGAATCTCGACTTCGAACCCGATACTTTTGGTCATAGTCAGAACGTGCCCGAAATTCTGCACGGCGGTGGTATAAGATACTATTACCACTGCAGAGGTTACGAAGGCCCGCTTCTGTATAAGTGGCTGGCTCCGTCGGGGAACTACATAACAGTCTACCGTGAGCCCCTCTGGTATATTGCTGCAATAAGTCCGGATATGGTACTGTATGTACCGAAATTCTGTACCCGGCACAATATGGATACAATGCTTAAGGTATATGGAGTGGGCGATCATGGCGGTGGACCTACCCGCAGAGATTTGGAAAGAATAAAGGACATGAATACCTGGCCGGTATTCCCGCGTATTCGTTTCGGAACATTTGCTGAGTTTTACAGGCTGGTTGACAAGGTGAGCCATGAATTGCCCGAGATAAAAGGTGAACGCAATTTTGTATTTACAGGTTGTTATACAAGCCAGTCCAGGATTAAGATGGCCAACCGTGTAAGCGAAGCCGCATTAAATGAGGCCGAGATGTTTAACACATTATCAGGCTTCTGTGCAAAATACAGGTATGACGGCCAGGCTTTCGAAAAAGCATGGCGCAATGTGCTTTTTAACCAGTTCCACGATATTATCCCGGGTTCCTGTACTGTGGATAGCAGGGAGTACGCAATGGGCCTTTTCCAGGATACCATGGCCATTGCCAATAGCAGAAAGAGCCTGTCCCTGCAGGCTATCGCTGCACAGATAGATACTTCCAGGTTTATTGTATCCCAACTGAACGACAAGGACAGCGTGTCTGAGGGTGCCGGAGCAGGATTTGGTGCGGAACGGTATAAAATAACCCAATCCGAGAGAGGCAGGGGCAAGACGCGTATATATCATGTCTTCAATCCTGCACCGGTGGATCGAAATGAGGCAGCCGAAATAGTGGCTTGGGATTGGCAGGGTGATACCGACAGGATTGTCTTCAAAGATGCTGATGGAAACAAGATTGAGCATCAGCTGCTGGACAGCGGTTTTAACTCCTACTGGGGACACAATTATATGAGGGTGTTAATCAAGGCAAGGGTTCCGGCCTGTGGTTACGCCACTTATATACTGACGGAGGAAGAGGAGACCGGGATTACTTTACTCTTCCCCAAAGATCCGCGGGAAGAATATATCGATGAATTTGTGCTTGAAAATGATTATGTAAAAGCTGTATTCGATACCAGAAATGCTGCCATTGTATCGTTGATAGACAAAGCTTCCGGTGAGGAGTTTATAAAGGCCGGAAGACCCGCCGGCATATTCAGGCTGATTGAGGAAGATCCAAGCAAAGGTATGACATCATGGATTGTGGGACGCTATATGAATATAACCGAACTGACCCGGGACATAAAGATTAAGCGGGTGGAGTATAAAGGTGACGATATAAGGAAGTCTATTGTATATGAAGCCTCTTTCAGGAATTCAAGCTTAAAGGTAACGGTTTCGCTGGATTATGACAGTCCCAGGCTCCGCTACGATGTTGAGTGTGATTGGCGGGAAATAGGCCAACCAAATAAAATGGTACCCCAGCTCAGCTTTTATATGCCCCTTGGATATGAGTGTTCATGTTATAAATACGATATACCCTTTGGTACAATCGAGCGGGAAGGAATGGATAGGGACGTTCCGGCAAACAGCTGGGCTCTGGGAGTGAGAAAACAGCCCGGCGGGAAATCCATGATGCTAATCACCGATGCAAAATACGGATTCCGGTGTGTGGATAATTCCATGTCTGTTACATTGATACGTAGTTCCTATGATCCTGATCCCTATCCCGAGTTCGGTATCCATAAATTCAACTTTGCCCTGTGTCTTGTGGATGATACAAGCAACAAAGAACTTATCCGGTACGCGTATAACTTCAATCATCCATTTAGCGTTATATCAGCCCGGGTACACGGTGGTTGCCTGCCTGCTTCAAACAGCTTTATGAAGCTGGAGGAAGGAGACGTAGTCATTTCAGCTGTTAAGATAGCTGAAGAACCGGATGAGGCAAAACGTATGATAGTGAGGGCTTATGAAACCGAAGGCAGGAATACGAAAGCTGTAATCAGGCTTCCTGCAAAACCTTCCAGGGCTTATTATGTGGATCTAAATGAATGTAGGGTGGATAATGGTTCCGGTATTTCTATAAATGATTCTTCAGTATCATTTGCAGTGAAGCCCTACAGCGTTGCAAATATATGCATCGAGTTTGAGAAATAACAGGACAAACTATTGATTATTTAAGTAATAGTGACTGAAAAATAGCACTGGCAATGATCTTATTAAAAGTATAATAAAAAAAATTAAGGAGGCGATATTATGGCCAATGTTGAGGGAATGAAAGTCATTCCACCGCACAACAGGTATCAGGGGAGAATGCCCAAGATTGGGATACGTCCAATCATTGACGGAAGGCGGCGTGGTGTCAGGGAGTCGTTAGAAGAACAAACTATGAACATGGCTAAGACAGTTGCCAAGTTTTTGGAGGAAAATGTAAGACATTATAATGGAATGCCTGTAGAATGTGTAATCGCCGACACCTGTATAGGAGGTGTGGCTGAAGCCGCACAGACGGCAGAAAAGTTTGCCCGTGAAGGGGTAGGCGTGTCCATTTCTGTAACACCCTGCTGGTGTTATGGTTCAGAGACCATGGACATGGATCCGTATATTCCTAAAGCAGTCTGGGGTTTCAACGGGACTGAACGTCCGGGTGCAGTGTATCTTGCTGCGGTACTGGCGGCCCATAATCAAAAAGGTTTGCCGGCCTTTGGCATATACGGCAGGGATGTTCAGGATGCCGGCGATACAACCATTCCTGATGATGTTAAGGATAAACTTCTTAAGTTTACCAAAGCAGCACTTGCTGTTGCTGATATGAGAGGTAAATCATATCTTTCCATGGGTGGAGTCTCCATGGGTATTGCCGGTTCCATGGTGAACCCTGACTTTTTTGAGGATTATTTGGGGATGCGTGTAGAATACATAGATCAAAGTGAATTTATACGGCGCATCAATGAAGGAATATATGACAAGGAAGAATTTGAGAGAGCTTTGAAATGGGTCAAGGCCAACTGCAAGGAAGGCCCGGACAATAACCCGCCGGAAATCCAGGCTTCCCGTGAGAAAAAGGATAAGGATTGGGAGATGGTTGTTAAGATGGCCATTATTGCCCGGGATCTCATGGTTGGAAATGAAAAACTGGCAGAAATGGGATTTGAAGAGGAAGCACTTGGACGCAACGCCATTGCAGCCGGGTTCCAGGGGCAGAGGCAGTGGACCGATCACTTCCCCAACGGGGATTTTATGGAGACCATGCTGAACTCGTCTTTTGACTGGAATGGTATAAGACAGCCGTATATTCTTGCAACCGAGAACGATTCATTAAACGGTGTATCTATGCTGTTTGGTCATCTGCTAACCGGCACCGCTCAGGTCTTTGCAGACGTCAGGACTTACTGGAGTCCGGAAGCTGTAAAGAGGGTTACCGGTAAAGAATTGACCGGTCTGGCGGCCAATGGCATTATTCATCTTATCAACTCCGGATCGGCGGCGCTGGATGGTACAGGACAACAGAGCAGGGATGGCAAGCCGGTTATCAAACCGTTCTGGGAAGTAACCCCTGAGGAAGCTGCCAAGTGCCTGGATGCCACTCAGTTTAGGTATGCGAACCTGGGGTATATGAGGGGTGGAGGTTATTCAACCGATTTTACCACCAGAGGCGGAATGCCGGTTACCATGACGAGAATAAATATTGTCAAAGGATTGGGTCCGGTACTTCAGCTGGCCGAAGGTTATACCGTAGAGCTGCCTGAGGATATGCATGACATATTGGATCGGCGTACTGATCCTACATGGCCAACCACATGGTTCGCTCCAATATTGACGGGCAAAGGTGCCTTTAAGGATGTTTATTCCGTTATGAACAGCTGGGGCGCCAACCACGGTGCTGTATGCTATGGACATATTGGAGCAGAGCTTATTACCCTGGCATCCATACTGAGGATTCCTGTGTGCATGCATAATGTTTCTGAGGACAGAATATTCAGGCCAAGTGCCTGGAATGCTTTCGGCACAACTGATTTAGAGGGTGCTGACTACAGGGCATGTGCTAACTTCGGACCCTTGTATGGCAGGAAATATTAATATGCCGCATTCAATGATATAATATAGGAAACATTGACAGGCGGCCATTAGGCTTATACAGCTTGGCCGCCTATGTTTTTTGTATAAAGGTATATTTGATTCCTCCGGACGCAGACCTTTGTGATGGTGTAGGCTTATCTATTATTATTATTGAAGAATATTATGGAAATTTGCAGAATATAATTTCAATCACTGGAGCTTCAAGTCTAGAAATAAGTAAAACTTGCTCCAGGCCTCCACCAAAACTCGCTTACGCTCAGACATTGGTTGCGGCTATCTTTCGCTGCGTTAACAGGTTCTAAGCCTTTTCACAAGGTGATTTCCATTATATTCTGCAAATTCTTTGGAAGTATATTCCGCAAAAAACAATGCGTCTTGATACACTGTTATTTGAATATATTGTCAATTTGATCTACAATATTATTAAAACTTGAGACATGAAAACGAGGTGGAAACCGTGAAAGTGCTGTTTTTGTCTGTGACGGCGGGTCATGGCCATAATCAGGCTGCTAAAGCCGGGATGGAGTGTTTAAATGCCAGAGGCATTGATTGTATCATGCTGGATACCTTTGAATATATTAATCCTGTATTAAGCGAATCTATTGCCCGTGCATACTTAATTTCCACAAAGTTTACTCCTACCGTTTACGGAAAGTTATATCAATTGGCCGAAAGGCTTGAAAAGAGTAATGACAAGCTTAATATAGGGAAAATAATCAATTCTCTTCTGTGCAAAAAGCTGACAGTGTTTCTCAACGATTATGATCCCGATGTAATAGTATGCACGCATATTTTTTCAGCACAGATTATAAGCCATCTTAAAGTAAATGGTCTGCCGTGTAAAACCATCGGCATAATAACGGATTTCACCATTCATCCATTCTGGGAGGATACCGATTTGGATTATTACATAACTGCCAGCAGCCTGTTGAACTTTCAGGCCAGGAAAAAGGGTATTCCCCTGGAAAAGATTAAACCTATTGGTATCCCCATTCACACCAAATTTGCAAACAAAATGGAAAAACCGGAAGCAAGGAAAGCTTTAGGTATTGAAGACAAAACGACAATATTGGTTATGAGCGGCAGTATGGGTTATGGGAGCGTTGACGAGGTTATCAAAAAGCTTGATGATATGGATATGGATTTTCAGATTATTTCTGTGTGTGGAAACAATGTGTCATTGAAAAAGAAGATAGATTCATTGGATATCAAAAAGAAAATTTACAGTTATGGGTTTGCCGATAACGTGGATGTTATGATGGATGCATCCGACTGCATACTGACCAAACCGGGCGGACTTACTGTATCCGAGTGCCTGGCTAAATGCATTCCTATGGTACTTATAAACCCCATTCCCGGACAGGAAGACAGGAACACAGAATTTTTGTTAAACAACGGGCTTGCTATTAAGACCAGCAAAACATTCCCTGTCGATGAAGCTATCTATTATTTGTTTAACAACGATAGAAGAAGACATATGATTGAGATGATGCGGGAGATTAGTAAACCCAATGCAGCATATGGGCTGGCTGATATCATCGAACAACAGGCAAAAAGGGGGATCTAGAGTCCCCCTTTTTATTCATCTTATGGCTTTTACCTGCTTTAAAATTATTGGATTTCGTATGGATTGAAGGATCTGCGGTTTTTTATTACAGCATCTGCAATTAACTCAGCGCTTTTTTAATGAGATCCATTCTGGACAGTATACGCTGAAACAGATAGTCAACCAAAGTAATGGCTGTCATAGCCTCTACCACAACCACTGCCCTGGGAACGATTACGGGATCGTGCCTGCCCCCCAGATTAAGCTCTGTATTCTGCATGTCGTGAGTCACGGTTTTCTGTGCCATTCGGATGGAAGGGGTGGGCTTAAATGCTGCCCTGAACACTATGGGGAATCCCTCGCTTATTCCTCCGGTGATTCCGCCGGAGTTGTTGGTTTCTTTTACAAGTCCTTTGTTCTGGATATAGGTTAGCGGATCGTTATTTTGTGAACCGGTGGTAAAAGCAGCCCCAAAACCCCTGCCGAATTCTATTCCCTTGACAGCGCCTATGGACAGTATGGCCTTTCCCAGTACAGCATCAAGTTTTTCAAAAACCGGCTCTCCTACTCCGCAGGGCAATCCATTGATCATGCATTCTACGACACCACCGGTGGAATCACCCTTTTCCTTCATCTGCTCAATATACTCTGCGGCTTTTTGAAAAGCTTTCCTGTCGGGCATGGCCAGAGGGTTTTTATATATTTCGTTTTCATCAAAATATTCCGGATCGATCTTTACAGGGCCTATGGACAATGTGTAAGCCAGAATTTTGACGCCTAACCGGGACAGTATTTTCTTGGCGACAGCCCCGGCGGCTACACGGGCAGCCGTTTCTCTGCCGGACGCCCGGCCCCCGCCTCTGTAATCCCAAATTCCATATTTTTGATGATAAGTATAGTCAGCGTGACCGGGGCGATAAACATTGGCTATCTGAGAATAGTCCTTTGACCGCTGGTCATGGTTGTAAATTATCAGGGATATAGG
>LFTM01000051.1 GCA_001513505.1 Clostridiales bacterium DTU092
GTTGAGATGAGCGATATGTATCGCCTTGTGTCTATTTGCAGTGTGGCCGATGGGAAAGAAGAGTTTGATGCTTTTATCAATGGTTTTGGAAACTTATCAGGGAACATGTCATTAAGGGGAGAAACCCCGCCTTCCCTACCCAGACAGCTGTCAATTTCCCGGGAAATACCAGAACAAATAATGTCACCCAGGGAGGCTTTTTATAGTATAATAGAAAATGTACCTGCATATGAAAGTATAGGCAGGATCTGCGCCGGTGTTATTGGAGCCTACCCCCCGGGGATTCCCCGTTTCTGTCCCGGTGAATTAATTAACAGAGAAGGTATCGAGGAACTGATTGATATCCAGCGGCAGGGGGGCAATCTTTTCGGATTGGTGGACAATTCATTAATACCGGTTGTTAAAGAATAAATGATCGGAGAGAGGACCAAATGGAAGGCTTGTTTATCACCTTTGAGGGGCCGGATGGAGCGGGAAAATCAACACAGGTTCATCTTATAAATGCATACTTAAAGGATATGGGATACAAAACTCTGGTTACCCGTGAACCGGGAGGAACACCAATAGGGGAAAAAATCCGGAATCTGTTGCTTAATTGTGACCATTCGGAAATGAGCGCTCTGACTGAGATGTATTTATATGCGGCTGCCCGGGCGCAGCATGTCGGCCAACTGATAAAACCTGCTCTTCAGGAAGGCACAATTGTTCTATGCGATCGATTTGTTGATTCAAGTATAGCATATCAGGGATTTGGAAGAGGGCTGGGTATGGATCTGGTTGAGGCGGTAAACCTGTTCGCACTTCAGGATATTGAACCGGATCTGACTCTTTTTTTTAATATCGATCCGGAGGAAGCCTTAAAACGTGGTCGATCAAGAAGCGGCAGTCCGGATCGGCTGGAAAGTGAGAAGCTGGAGTTTCACAAAAAAGTGTATAAAGGTTTTTGTGTTCTGCAGGAGAAATATCCATGGAGAGTCAGGAAAATCGATGCTTCAAAAGATGTTAACACCGTTTTTAAACAAGTTTTGGAGCAAATAGAATGTTTGCTTCGATGTAAAAAATAGGATATAATATCTATATAAAACTTTAAAGGGGGGAAAGAGCCATGAAACTAATTATTACCGTGGTTCAGGATGAGGATTCTCAAAAACTAATCTCCACCTTGATGAACGAAGGATTTGGTGTTACCAAGCTGGCAACTACCGGCGGTTTTTTGAGAGCGGGAAATACCACCTTGCTTATTGGTGCTGAAAATGATAGGGTTCCGCTGGCGCTGTCTTTGATTGAAAAGGTGTGCAAAAGCAGGAAACAGATAGCCACATCGCCTTCTCCGGTTGCGGGCACTACAGGGGTTTATGTGCCCTATCCAATTGAGGTAACGGTAGGGGGCGCAACAGTGTTTGTTGTGGATGTAGAGGATTTCAGGAAGATATAATTATTTATTAAGTAGGCGGAATCATCCTATGAAGATAAGAAATGCTCAACTAAAGGGTAAAACTTTTAATTTAAACAGTTATAGTAAGGAGACACTGGTGGAAGGCGTAAGAGGCAGAAGGTTTGCGGATCTTATGCATGATTCAAAGGAGCAGATGATAAAGGATGAGCTTACCAGGCTGTTAGAGGAAATCCGGATTCAAGGAGAGAAACTTACCAAACGCCTCACCTTGTCGGACGCTGTTTATTTCAGGAAGCTGGTATCGCAGTTTTTGTCCAGAGCAGTAAACGATATGCTGGAATTCAGTAAATATGATTATTTTGATCATATGGGCAGACATGATGTTTATGCTGTTATAAAAAAAGTGGACAGTAAACTGGATGAACTGATACAGGAAGTGATAAGTTCTGAAAAGGATACATTAAAAATTTTAGAGCTAGTAGATGATATCCGGGGACTTTTGTTGGATATATTCTTTTGAGAGGTTTAGGGATAGCATGAATTTTTCCGATATAGTAGGCCAGTCTGTGCTGGTTGACAGGCTTAAGCGGATTATGCAGAACCAGCTTATTGGTCATGCGTATTTATTCGTTGGTCCTGAAGGAATAGGAAAGAAAACTGTTTCCAATATATTTGCACGTGGGCTGCTATGCAAATCACAAGGTAATAGGCCTTGTGATTTGTGTCGTTCATGTAAACAGTTTAACACGGGTAACCACCCCGATATATATAGAGTTACGAGGGGCAGCAGATTGAGTATAGGTGTTGAGCAAATAAGGAAAATGCTGGAGGACACTCAGTTAAAACCCTATGAGTCCGGCAGAAAGATCTATATCATTGAGGATGCTCATACCATGACCGTTCAGGCTCAAAATGCCCTGTTAAAAACCCTGGAAGAACCCCCTGGTTTTACTACAATAATGTTATTGGGCGACAGATCTCAGGGACTGCTTCCTACCGTATTGTCCCGCTGTCAGGTATTTCGTATGCAAAAACTTACCAAGAAAGAGGTCTGTTCGATTTTAGTCAGTAATTTAGATTTATCCGAAGAAAAGGCAATGTTGTTTGCTTCTCTCTCGGATGGTATCCCCGGCAGGGGTTTGCAATTGGCAGGATCTAAGGAATTTAATGATATGAGAGAAGAGGTGTTTAAGTTTTTAAGTGAATTTTCCCGGCTGGATGATATGGGTAAAATGCAGTACAAGGATCTGTTTACCAAATACAGGGATAATATAGATGTGGTTATGGATATTATGGTATTGTGGTTTAGGGATATATTGGTATATAAAGAAGTCCATAACAACCATTTAATAATCAATTTGGACAAATTAGCCCTGCTGAAGGGACAGGCATCAATTTTTACAGTAAAGCGTGTAAGGAGTATTATAGAAAAAATAGAACAAAGCAGACGAATGCTTAAAGGAAATGCAAATTACCAGATGACAATAGAAAATTTATTGCTAGCCCTGTAAGGAGGTGTTTTTTATACTAACTGTAGTAGGTGTTCGCTTTAAAAAAGCGGGAAAGATCTATTATTTTGATCCCAATGATTTGGATTTAAAACCTACGGACCACGTAATCGTGGAAACCGTTCGAGGTATAGAGTATGGAGAAGTTGTAGTGGCTCCCAAGCAGGTGTCGGAGGAAGATATTGTTTCCCCACTGAAAAAGGTAATACGTAAGGCTACAGAAGAGGACGAACAAAAGGTAAAGGAAAACAAACAAAAGGAAAAAGAAGCATTTGAAATATGTCTCCGTGAAATTGCAAAACACAATCTTCCTATGAAACTGATAGATGTGGAGTACACTTTCGATAACAATAAAGTGATTTTTTATTTTACCGCTGATGGAAGGGTTGATTTTCGCGAACTGGTAAAAGATTTGGCAGCGATTTTCAGGACAAGAATTGAACTCAGGCAGATTGGAGTGCGTGATGAAGCCAAGATGATAGGCGGGTTGGGATGCTGCGGACGCGGCTTGTGCTGTTGTACATTTCTGGGGGATTTTGAGCCGGTATCCATAAGAATGGCCAAGGAGCAAAATCTGTCTCTCAACCCCGCAAAGATTTCAGGGGTATGCGGGCGTCTTATGTGCTGTCTGAACTTTGAGCAGGAGTTTTATGAAGAAGTATCCAGAAGGGCACCTAAAGTCAACAAGGAAGTGTTGACCCCTGATGGAACGGGAACCGTTGTAGAGATAAACGCACTGTTTGAAAAGGTAAAGGTCAAACTGGTTCAAAATGACGGCACGGTGGAAATAAAAGAATACTCTCTTAATGATATTGAGCATTGTAATGAACAGGTTTCTGCAGATGAGGAAGACTCCATTGAGGTAGATGAGGAAATGTTATCATTAATGGACGAATGAAAATAATCTTGCAATTTTGATTGTTAAGGATTAGAATAATAGAGGTGTTTTAACAGATGATACCGTTTCTATGGGGTTTCAATGTAAGGAGGTGACACTAAATGGCCCATAAGATTACTGATGAGTGCATTGCATGCGGTGTTTGCCAGTCCGAATGTGCTGTGGAAGCTATTTCTGAAGGCGATGACATCTATGTCATAGATGCTGAATTATGCATTGACTGTGGTGCCTGTGCTGATGTTTGTCCAACAGGAGCTGCACAGCCTGAGGAATAAGTCTACCTAAACTTACTAAAAGATAAAAAAAAAGAACCTGATCTTGTGATTGGGTTCTTTTTTTTATTAGGGCTCTATGTCAATTGTTGGGGTAGAGATAAACCCAAGAGTAAATAAACCGAATGTAA
>LFTM01000288.1 GCA_001513505.1 Clostridiales bacterium DTU092
AAAGACATGCGCAATTATCTGGCAGTATTCCTTATATGTCTGTTGGTATTATCGTTAGGGACAGTTTATATATACAGACATACCCGGTCAGATGGTCTGAAAGGGAAACAAGCCCAGGCTGAATTATTGGAACTCAGCAAGGGATTAAGCACCTATGATATAGATGTTACTTTTGAGCCCGAAAAGGCCCGGTTAATCTGCGAACAAAATGTAAAGCTGGTAAACAGGGATGATGCAGAATTTACCAGCATATATTTTCATCTGTACCCAAACGCATTTAAAGATGAGAGCCGGGTACCTTTTATGTCAGACGAAAAAGAAGCTGCGTATCCAAACGGCTTTTCTCCCGGCTGGATCGAGATACAGCTGGTGACCGCCGACGGTTCCCCGGTACACTATAATATCGGCGGCTATACCAATGATATATTGGCTATCCTGCTGGATAAACCTTTGGAACCCGGCAGCAGTATAAGCATTAGGATGGAATACATCGTCAAAATACCAAACAGCATCGGCAGGTTCGGTTATGGTGATAATACCTTCAATATTACCAACTGGTATCCTATTGCCTGCGTATATGATCATGATGGCTGGAACACAGATCCCTATTATGCCATTGGCGATCCTTTCTATAGTGACGTGGCTAATTACCATGTCAGCATAAAAGCTCCTCCCGATTATGTTATAGCTTCAACCGGAAATATATTAGATGTTAAAGATGATGGCGGGCACAAGGTCTGGGATATTGAGGCGTTGGTGGTAAGAGATTTTGCATGGCTGGCCAGCAAAGAATTTGAGGTCCGGTCCCGTAAGG
>LFTM01000089.1 GCA_001513505.1 Clostridiales bacterium DTU092
TTCGAACCCCCGACACCCGGTTTAGGAAACCGGTGCTCTATCCTACTGAGCTACGGGTGCGCGACATCCCGTATGGATACTCAATGTCGCCAAACGGAGATCGTTTATAATTATAAGGCAAACATAAATATAAGTCAAATAGTATTTTCTGCTTTATTTAGCTTTTTCATACCTCCGCACGGGCATAAATCTATACATAGTGTAATTTACATATTTTTCAGGTTGATATCAACATCCCTGATGCTACAGCTTCACCAGATAGATATCTCCCCAGGCACCGAATTTATCTTCTACAATGATTACAACTCCCGATACGCCTTCAATTCTTCTGGCATAGTCAATCCCTTTTTGCATATCATCAGCACCCTTTACTATATTACCTACAGCAGTAGCTACCGCATCAGCCAAAGCAGTATCCTTTGATAAAATCATCACTGCATCTGCCTTGCCAAAACTTAGTGAATGCCCTATCTTGCCTGATGACGTACAAATACCTACAGGAGTGTCTTTAGCCAATATTCTTAGCCCAATTTTATTGCTTAAGGGTGAATCCCCGGCATATATGCCAACAACCCTGTCTTGCTGGCTTTTGATAAAAATATCTCCGCCATTTTCAACGATAATCTCGTCTGAGAATTTCAAAAGTTCTCTGCCTACAAACTCGCTGATTGCCCCGGCCACCGCCGCCATAGGACCTACACCGGCCATTTGGGCAGCGTAGCACATCCGCCGGACTATATCAGGAGCATCCGGAAAACAGGGTATTGGTGTCAATGAAATTAAAAAACTGCGATCTCTTTTGATATACTCCTCAATGTCCTTACGATATCGCTTAACCAACTGTAATGCTTCCTTACGCAGCATAGAACGGGCAGCAATATCCAGGTCAGTCTGTTCAACCTTTACATTGAAATACACTAAATCCTTAGCCTTATAAAGTTGCCGGTAAATCCTCTCTTGTGCCATATTTCCTGTCCTTATATAAAAATGTTAACATCCATGGCATTCAGGGGACAAGCTTTAACACAAAGCTCACACATCAAACATTGGCTGTGGTCGAAAGTCAGCGTCCATTCATCGCCGTTCATATTCAGAGCTCTTGATGGACAGACAGCAGTGCATGCCCCGCAATGCACACATTTTTCCTCATGCCAGATTATGTTCTTATTAAAAATCCTATACTCAACACCCTGTTCCTCTAAATATTGCAATCCTTTTTCAATATTCTCTGCAGTCCCCTCAAGTTCAGCCATCAATCTCCCCTTTTTATTGGGCTGAATCTGAGCCTGAAGAATATTGAACATAAGGCCGTAATCCTTTACCAGACGATAGGTAATAGGTTTATCCGTTTTCTCGGGAGGAAAATACATGAACACCTTCACCTTCTGCACCTACTCCACCTCCGTTTCCTTCAGCGGATTAAATCGGCCTTCCTCATGGAGCTTCTGTATTGGCTCCTGTAGGAAGAATTTCCCTTGTGATATCAAACTCTTAAGCAACTGTGCAATTTCCCGCGCTTTTCTGAGGCTGGAAAGGGGAGCTGTAGGCACATTTTTGCCATTAAGCTCCACGGAACCGCTTCGTAACTCCTCATAGCTGACTTTGCGCAATACCGGTCTGGAACGTCTGGGCACACCGTAGTCTACAATCTGGGTGTAGATATCCCGGTTCCTGACCGCAAGAAAACTAGCCATATCTTCGTCCAGCACAGGAATAGGTATGCCTATTCCAACAAACAGCGTAGTACCATACTTCTCGAAAGAAGCTGCCCGTATAAACCGGCTGCTCATATTCTTCATATCCCCTATAACCGCCAGGGTTGCACCGGAATACTGTACTACACCGTCACGTATAACCTCCTGATTTCTAATATATTGGGTACCTTCCCATGCAACATAACCCTGGGCTCCCCCTAGGAATATTCTGGTACCGATACCTATGGTTCTGAATACGGGATCGTTAAACAGAGGGCTTAACTCCCCTGAGGTACAATAGGTCACATTCCCGCATTGCGGGAGCAGCGTTCCCATATAAGTATGCAGCATCCTGTCGGTGGAGTTGGTAGCCGCATTGTAATTCTGATAGACATTTCTGGGATTGTACAGATAAGCCTGATTCAAATCGTCCAGTGTAATATAGGTAGTTATTTCCTTGCGTGGATAGCAGTCAGTTCCGTATGACTCAGCACGCAGCTCAACTCTTTTCCCATCAAGCAAATCCTGGATCACTTGAGCGCCACCATACTCAAAACCTCTTGTTTCCGACAATTCCGTAGCACCGATATAGGTATCCACAGCTGCAAGACCCCCGTAAGCCGGTACATCATTAAGCCATATCTTACTCATCCGGATAGGAGGATCCGAATGGCCAAAGTTTAGAAAGGCTCCGCTGGAACACATTGGGCTAAACGTAGCCGTTGTAACAACGTCAACCTCCTTAGCCGCCTGTGAAACCCCTTTTTGCTCCACCAGATCCTTAAACTCTTCTGCGGTAACGACTACAACTTCCCCATCTTTTATTTTGCTATTTATTTCATCAAAACTCTTTGCCATTCCATCTCCCTCCTGAAAACTATATTAATTACAACTACCAGTTTTAAATATTACGTACTATTTTACAACACTTTTTACATTAATACCATATCATTTTACATTCCCGGATAAAAAGGAAAACAATTTTTCTAACCGGTGTATAAAATTTCACCCTCCCAGTATATATCAAAATTTTCTCACTATCAAAATTATAGAGTAAAGAACAGCCGTATAGCAATGAATTTAAAGATAATGAACAAGATACTCTTTAAATTATCAAGAATGAACAAAAAAGCCTGTACTATTACAGTACAAGCCTTTCATAAAAAATAATATCAAAACCTTGTGATGCATTATTTTCACTTAGTTAACGACAGATTATCCCGCTTTTTTGGTTTATTTGTTCTTCCCCAGCTTAAATTAATAATCTTAAATTTCTTAAAAAATGTAAATAATTTTGACAGGTTATACAATTAACGTATGGCACCATCGGTTTTCAGCCGGTCCCTCAATTTCTGTGCATCTATCTGATAAGGCCATACCCCTTCCTTTACAGCCATGGCAGCTGCTGTACCGGCAGCCTGTCCCATAGCAGTACAGGTAGGCATTATTCTTAATGATGAATGAGCTTCATGAGTACTGGAGATAGGCCGCCCGGCTACCAGCAGGTTATCCACTTTCAAAGGCAAAAGACATCTGTATGGTATACCGTAATAATCACCTTCAGCCAAAGGTTCCAGAACCGTACCGGTACCCGAGGGGTTGTGGATATCTATGTTATAGGCACAATAGCATATTGAGTCGTCAAACTTGCGTCCCTGCAGCACATCCTCTCCTGTCAGTACATACCTGCCTGCTATACGACGGCTTTCACGTACACCAATCTGAGGAGCTGATACCTGGAAATAAGCATTTTCAAAACCTGATACATACTTCTTTAGGAAATTAAACATTTCCCAGCATTGTTCTCTTACCTCCAGCTCGGCCTGGGTTAATTGCTCAGCATCGGTGGCATCCTTCATTACAATGCGAGTTGTATTAAAATGAATTACATCAGGCTCCTGACACTTTCTATGATGTTGTCGTCAGTTTTGTCAACCCCTTCGATAAAAGTATGCAACAGAATATCAACGCCGGCTTTCTGTACCATCCGGTTTAATACCAGCTTCATAATTTCGGCATCAATTACCGATTTATCCTTGAGTCCACCCAGTTTATCCAGTTCATCCAATATCTCCTGAAATATGCCGAATATAAGCTGATTTTCCTCAGTAAATGGTCTTTTGGACTTAAAGTAGGTCATAAAGGGATTAACCAGACCGGAAGTGGCCATGCCACCCAAAAAACCATAACGTTCTATCAACAGCACGTCTCCCGCCCCCGAACGTTTTGCAGCCACTGCAGCCGCCACACCCGTCAGGCCTCCACCAGCCACTACAACATCATAATAAACTTTCATCTCCGATTCCCCCAATTTTAATATTCCATTTCCATAGGTTCGCCCTTTACCTCAAATTCCGCCGCAAGAACTTGTGTACCAGTCAGAACTTCACTTCTCCTGTCCGGCTGACGGCCCCCTACCATTACCTTAAACCTTCCCGGTTCAAGAATACATTTCCCGTCATTGTCTATTAAAGCCATCTGCCTGGGTGTCAGTGTAAACGATACGGTGGCAGTCTCACCCGGCTGAAGCTTGATTCGCTTAAAACCTCTGAGTTCATGAATTGGAACATCAACAGATGCTTCCAAATCTTTTATATAAAGCTGCACAATTTCGTCGCCAGCCACATGACCGGTGTTTTTTACATTCACAGAAATGTTTATGGATTCCCCGGCATTTATGGTCTCCCGACTTAGCTTTAAATTACTGTATTCAAAGGTTGTAAAGCTCAATCCATATCCAAAAGGATACAGTGGTTCTTCTTCCATATATCTGTATGTTCTGCCCTTCATGTTGTAATCTGTAAAAGGAGGTACCTGATCCAAGGATTTGACAAAAGTGACAGGGAGCCTGCCTCCCGGATTGTAATCTCCGAAAAGCACGTCAGCTATAGCCGTACCGCCTTCCTCTCCCGGATACCATGCCTGAAGTATAGCCGGTACATTTTCGTGTGCCCAATTTATAGACACCGGACTGCCGCTGAAGAGCACCAGTACAACGGGTTTACCGGTGGCACACACCGCTTTCAGCAACTCCTCCTGCATTCCGGGCAAATCCAGACTAGTCTTGTCGCCTCCGGCACTGGATGCAGCAGCATCGCCTTCCTCACCCTCCAATTCTGGTGACAGACCTAGGCACATAATCACTGCATCAGCTCTCTGAGCGGCTGATATAGCCTCCGCAAATCCACGGGTGGCCTCTTCGCCCCAGAATCCCTCCTGCGAAACGGTGATATCGCATCCCTCTGCATAAATCACCTTGGTTTTAGGGGAAACTTTTGAACGTATACCTTCAAGGGCGGTCACATATTTGGATGGAGTACCGTTGTAGTTTCCCAAAAGTACTTTTTTGTCATCAGCATTGGGGCCGATAACAGCAATTGTATTTAAATCTTTAGAAAGGGGAAGCAATCCATCTTCATTCTTTAGTAAAACCATCGACTCCCTTGCCATCTCCAGAGCAAGCTGTCTGTGCTCTTCACAACCGTTTACTTCATAAGGTATCTGAGCATATGGAACACGCTCAGGCGGATCAAACATACCAAGCTGGAACCTGGCTCTGTACAACCGTTTTACAGCGGTGTCAATTGCCTCTTCTGAGATTAGCCCCTGTTTTGCCGCATTTACAAGGCTCTCAAAGGCCCTGCCGCAGTTTAGATCGCATCCGGCATTCACCGCCAGGGCAGCCGATTCTTCAGCGGTATCGGTCACCTTGTGATGGGCATGGATATCAGTAATTGCTCCACAGTCGGATACAACATATCCGTCAAAACCCCATTCATCCCTTAATATCTTCTGAAGCAAAGTGGGACTGGCACAGCAGGGTTCCCCATTGGTTCTGTTATAGGCACCCATTACCGATACAGCCTTGCCCTCTTTAACACACTCCTTAAAAGCCGGCAGATATGTCTCCCTCAGATCCTTTGGGCTAACCCGGGCATCAAAGGAATGCCTCAAAGGTTCAGGCCCGCTATGTACGGCATAGTGTTTCGGCGTAGTCACCGCCTTCAAATATTTAGGATCATCTCCCTGGATCCCTTTTACAAAAGCCACACCCATACGTCCGGTCAGATAGGGGTCCTCTCCATAGGTTTCCTGCCCCCGTCCCCATCTGGGATCACGGAATATATTGATGTTTGGCGACCAAAATGTCAATCCCTTGTAGATCCCTCTGTCACCCTGACGTGCAAATTCGTGATGCTTAGCCCTCCCCTCATCGGATATGGCACATGCAACCCTGTGCATCAGTTTATCGTTGAATGACGCAGCCATCCCAATAGCCTGAGGAAAAACTGTGGCCACCCCTGCTCTGGCCACACCATGAAGACATTCATTCCACCAGTTGTATTCGGGAATGCCTAAGCGGGGAATGGCCGACGAAGCAAAAATCATCTGAGAAACTTTTTCTTCAAGGGTAAGCCGGGAAACAAGATCTTCCACCCTTTCCTCCAACGGCCGATCAGGATCCAAATAGATGGGCATATTGTTATCCCCTGAATTTTCTTTAATGCT
Source organism: Clostridiales bacterium DTU092 (assembly GCA_001513505.1). GTDB lineage: Bacteria > Bacillota > Clostridia > Caldicoprobacterales > Caldicoprobacteraceae > DTU074. Next base: position 6,204 of record LFTM01000089.1, read on the forward strand.
GTGACTCATTTTGAATCCTCCTTACATGGTTTGTTTTATACAGATTCTGTTCTTCTTAATCAGATAGCACAATTGAAATCCGCCTGTTTACAGCCGCTATCTAAATGATGAGCAATGAAAAAACAGAAATCCTGATATGAATTTATCAGAGTATGGTCCAAACGGATCTTTCTGCATGACAATTTTTACTCTAAAGTCCTTTATCAACAATTCATTAACAATGTTCCATGAAGAATATTATGGAAACCACTTTGCGGAAAGGCTTAGAACCAGTTAACGCAGCGGAGGATAAAGCCTAATCACTGTTTGAGCGAAGCGAGTTTGATGAAGGCTCCGTAGCAAGTGTTACAGTTTCTTAGCCTTGGAGCTCCAGTGGCTGGAATAATATTCTTCATATATAATATTTAGTAGAATTATATATTTAGTTCATTTAGTATATTCGACTTTCCATATGATATTCCTTCTGGAGAATAAAAAAGCTCTACCGTTATTTCTGTAACATCCAATATTTCGGATGTCCCATATTATTACACTATGGCAGAGCTATATACAAATACATTATATATTAGCTTTCCATTATTTACCCATTAAACACCGGGTCAACAATCGCACCCATAAACAGTATGGTTCCCGTCTCATTGTCACGAATGACAAAGAAGAACGGCCGATTTATAATCATGCTAAAGGTTTGCGCCGGAAGACCTGTTCTCTTTATCTCGACCGAAGTAACACCTGCGGCTTCAGTTCCCACCTCATTAGTCTCCACAAAGGTTTTATGTTTAACTTTGTCTATATAGATATTGGCTCCGGGAGCAATGGGATGTATCTTGCTGAAATCAGCTTTTGCCGCATCAAAGGCTATTCCCATCCCAAGAGCTTCCAGTGTTTCTCTAAGCTCAACCTCGTACTCTACTTTAAATTTAGGCAGACCGACTTGCCCCTCGGTATTAATGAATGAATCCATCCATTCGTCCCATTTCTCAACCGTAATTCTCTGGCAGAACTCCTGCAGACTAACCCCCTCATCGGGAAGGAACAGTACCATGCTCAAGCGTCCCTTGCCATAAGGAAGGCTTACAGCTTGAAAGTTCTCTCCTTCATAATAAGGGTATTCCTGGTCTGACTGAAACATCATAAAACAGGATTTTTCAGTACCATCCTCAAGGAAAAATAGCTCCTCCTGTGTCAGCTTTGGATCAAATTTATGAGTCCAGCTACCCTTAAAATACAGTGCATTTATAATATACATGATTGTATCGGGCTCTATGATATCGTCAACTATCTTTTCGATCTTTTCTTTTGTCTGTTTTCTAACCCAGTCATTAATCGTTTTTGAAGCTTCGGGAGAGTTGAAATCCAGTTCCTCAACCCGCGCACCATAGTATTTTTCATTGATATCTAAAAACTCCTTGTAAAAAGACATCCCTTTCCGCATCCACAGGGAATTGGCAATTGAAATCTGAACATGAGGATCGGGATTTTGAAGAATGGTCCTTAAATCGGCGTAGGCTTTGTTGAATACCTCTATATCAATATTTTCTATTTCCATGGTCCTGGCCATGGCATCTTTGGTTTCTCCATCCGCCCCGTTATAAGTCATGGCAAGAGCCATGGAAATACTGGCGGGAGAAATAAACACATTTTTTTCTGGTTCCTGTGTAATCAGCTGCTTAAATATTTTAAACCCAAATTCTGTATTGGCTTTCACCAATCTGCTGTCAATCTCCTTGGCAGGTTGCGGCAAACGTGAACTACTAATTGAAGCTTCTCCTTCAAACAAATCCGGCTTTTCCATATATTTGTCAACAAAGCCGCATGATACAACCAAAAATCCAACTGCAACCGTCAGCAAACAAACAATAATTCGAACAGTTACCCCATTTTGGTGCCACTCCTTTCATCCTTCCTTCGTCATAGATAGACGTTACCGTTAATATTTTGTTGCATTTGTTTTTATTTTAATCAATGAATAAGCGACAATTCAGTTGAGGATACTATAGTTAGCAAATCCATGAAAGGAGTGTTGCATATGGCACAGTTTAACCAGCTGGAACTTCAAAATCTCAGACATCTTATCGGAGCCCACGAAACAGCATACCAAAAACTACAGGAGTACGCCCAGCAGGCAGATGACCCACAGATTAGACAGATGTTCCAGAAATCGGCTCAGGATGCTCAAAAAGCTAAACAACAATTAATGTCATTATTAGGATAAGGAGGTATATTATGCGGGAAAAGGACATGGTCAATGATGTATTGTCCATGCTAAAAAGCAGTATAACCACTTATGCAGGTGTAATAACCGAGGCAGAAAATCCTCAGTTCAGGCAAACAGTCCAACAGCTTAGAAATAACTGTGAAACATTCCACTACGATCTTTTTAATGTAGCAAAACAAAAAGGATACTATCAACCTGCCAAGCAGGTTAGTCCAGCTGATATACAGGATATTCGCTCACAGTTTATGAGCTAGCTTATAACAACCATTTATTAAATCCGGGAACAAAAGGGAGGACTTATCGCAAGCCTCCCTTTCTTAATCTGTTATCTGCTTAAAAAAATCTGCACTGTGTTCTTAGTGTAAAATTACATTGGGGAAAAACAAAAAAATAAAAGAAAAGAGTATCTCCTCTGTGATATTATATAAATATCTAAAACCAAAACCACAGGAAGGAGATACTCTTATGGAACTAATTATACAGGAAATCATTCAAAAAATCATTAGTTGTTTTGAAATAGAATTAGAGAAACTGATAATGGAAAGAAGAGATATATCTGAATTTATACTTGCAACTAAGAATGTTCTGGATGAGGTTGGAACAATCATAGTTGCGAACGCCTTGGAAAAAGCAGATGAGATAATCAGAAACAGCAAGACTCGCAAACAGGCGTGGACGATAAAAGAAACAGCGGTAAAAAAGGCCTATGGAACCATATTTGGGGAAGTCAGGTATGAGAGAACATACTATCAAAACAAAAGAACAGGTGAATACAGCTATCTGTCAGATGAGGCTGTAGGCATATTACCTCATGACAAATTAGATGCTTCTCTAAAGGCAAAGCTGATAGAAGAAGCAGTATATATGTCATATGGTAAAAGCGGACAAAAAGCCTGTGAGACAATATCTCTGACATCCCAGACAGTGATGAACAGCATACGGGAGCTTGGGAGCATAGAGAATGAAGCAGTAGAGATAAAGCAGGATAAAAGAACTGCGAGAGTACTTTATATAGAGGCGGATGAAGATCATGTTGCACTACAGGATGGAGGTTATGTAGAGCCCAAGCTTGTTTATGTACACGAAGGGAAAAAGAGAGTAGGCAAGAAGCGATGGGAACTGATAAATGTAAGGTATTTCAGCGGTGTTTATACAAACAGCGATGAACTATGGCTGGAGGTTGCGGACTACATAGATAAAGCTTACGATATGGATAGTATAGAAAAGATATATTTATCAGGAGATGGAGCCCCTTGGATAAAGAATGGACCAGGCTGGATAAAAGGAAGCATCTATGTGCTGGACCGTTACCACTTATCAAAATACGTGACGCAAGCAACAGCGCATATGGGATATACCACACCAATAATGTGGGACTATATAAATGCCGGAGACAGGAATAGTGTAAAAGAGTTGTTTAAAGCAATTATTAGTACAACTGACCAAGAGACAAAGAGAACAGCTGTGGAGGAAGCAAGAAGGTACATATTAGGGAACTGGGAAGGGATAATGCGGCAGTATGATACGGATTATATTGGCTGCAGTGCAGAAGGACATGTTAGCCATATTTTGTCGTCCAGATTAAGCTCAAGGCCTTTGGGTTGGAGTAAAACAGGAGTGGACCAGATGTCCAGGTTAAGGGTGTTTGTAGCAAACGGCGGGAATGTATATGATATATTTATGCGAAAGAAGAAATCGGAAATAAATAAAGCAAGGCAAATAAAAGTGGATCATGAGATTATTAGGAACCGAAAGTATATCTCATCTCATGAGACAATTGGTAACATAACTATATTGAACATTGGGAAAAGAACCCGGGTTTCACAGCTCCTTAAGTCAATAAGGGATGCTTAATGCGGGGAGACAGATAAATCCAGGGGGATGCTTTTTATTTAAAAAACCCAAAGTATCTTGACGCTATCTTTACTGCCACCGCCCTTTAAATATTTCTACATCTTTGTTATAATAAGATTGACCAATAACTATACTAGGAGGGGATCCAGTTGTATTACAGAGAATTCGGAAATTTAGGGTTCAAAATTTCAACTTTCGGAATAGGGTGTATGCGTCTACCGTTGCTGCTTCAGCCTGACGGTTCAACCGATCCATCAAAAATCGATGAGGATGAAGCCATTAAAATGATCCGTTATGGAATAGACAATGGTGTTAACTACATAGACACTGCATACGGTTACCATGGCGGCAACAGTGAAATCGTAACCGGCAAAGCACTGAAAGACGGATATAGGGAAAAAGTTAAACTGGCTACAAAACTTCCGGTTTGGCTGGCTAATTCCTACGAGGACTTTGGAAAGCTTCTTGATGAACAGTTGGCCAAACTTCAGGTTGATTATATTGATTTTTACCTGCTTCACGCATTAAACAAAAACTCATGGGAAAAAGTAAAGGACATGGGTGTTTTGGAATTCCTGGACAAAGCCGTAGAAGCAGGAAAAATAAAGCATCCGGGCTTTTCATTCCATGACGAACTGCCGGTATTTAAATCAATTATTGACTCCTATGATTGGAAAATGTGTCAGATACAGCTTAACTTCTTAGATGAAAACTATCAGGCTGGCGTAGAGGGCCTGCGATATGCCGGTTCAAAGAATATACCAGTAGTGATAATGGAACCTTTGAGAGGCGGCAGACTTGCCCGCAATATACCCGAGGACATTCTTAAGGTATGGAACAGTTACCATATCAAACGCTCCCCGGTAGAATGGGCATTCAGATGGTTGTACAACTTCCCGGAAGTCACGGTAATTCTTAGCGGGGTAAGTACAATGGAACAGCTGAAGGAGAACATAGAAATCTTCAAAAATGCTGCTCCCAACTCAATGACCGAAGAAGAGCTCGAGTTGGTTGCCCAGGTAAAAGCTATATACGAAAGCAGGACCAAAGTGGATTGTACCGCATGCAACTACTGCATGCCCTGTCCTTCAGGGGTAGATATCCCCAGAATATTCAGCCTGTACAATACTGCATCCATGTTCAATGAGTATGCTGAACAGTCCAAACATTATGAAAGGCTTATTGAAGAAAACAAGGATGCATCCAACTGTGTGGAATGCTCTCAATGCGAAGGCGCATGTCCTCAAAACATTGCAATAATTGATATGCTTAAGGAAGCACATGAAGCATTGACCAAATAAACTCAAAAAAAGAGCTGCCAAAGAAGGCAGCTCTTTTTTTGCTATATAGTTTAAATCACAACCGTCGCAGTTGGCTGATAAATTTCATTGCAGTGCTTCACAATTGTCCAACGCAGGCGAACATCATTTCTTATAAGACTCCACGAGGTGCGGATCGTATGGCGCCCTTCTGCCCGGACAATTTTCCCTTGAGCACATACGGCAGTTTTCGAAACCCTTGCTGTCGGAAAAAAGTATTCCCGAAGCTGACTTAATAGGAACCATCAAGTAGCTGTCGGTCAGCTCTACTCCAATATCCTGTTTAGGATCGCCTAAAATCCGGAATAGATACGTCTGCTGGTCTATCGGCCAGTCTTCAAGGGATCCCGGATTCATACTGGCCACCGAACCGGGATGATAATCTTGTTCAATCCGGCGGTAAAGCTCCCTGGTTGCTTCAGCAAGCGCCATCTCCTTCATCCCGTCTACCCAGTAGCTTTCCATAAAATCTTTAATTGTTTTAGACCATTGCTCAATCTCGGTACCGCATGTAACTATATAGGGAAAAACCCTGTATTTCTCATCCAAATTAATGCGTAAAACCCGGCTTGTCAGCTTTATTCCGTCAACAATAACATAATCATCGCCTCTGTCCTGAACGTATGACATTTTAAACAAAGCTTTAGGTCTCCCTATTATTTCAGCCTCCCGGGCCAAAGCTTTAAGCCTCTCTATATCTTCACCCTGCCGGGGTATATGGTATTTTTCTATCAGCTGTTCCACATCAATCTTCCAGGGAAAATTATCTAATACAATAATACTCATCGGATCCCCTCACTTATATTTATTATATGATACACATGGATTTGAACCTCTTTTATACGGTGAAAAATACCAGCTCACCCATTGGTGCACCTGCTGCTTTTGCTACCTCATCGCATTTTATCTTTAGCAGGAAAAATATTCTATCCTTTGCGATTTCCTCCTGTTCAAGGGATTCAAAATTTGCCTGCCCTTTTGCTATAACCAGGGGCGCATTGTACAGTTTATCAGCAAATTCCGGGGAAATATGCCTGAAACTTACTCCCATAAACCTGGAGCCGGTGGTAATAACCCTGGTCACCTTGTCCATACCTACGTATACGGCATCCTCCATTGTAGCATCATTGAGAATAGGACCTTCTTTTACCACGTAGGTTACTTCTTTCCCCAGCCTGGCCAACTCTTCCACCAGTATTTTATCAAACACTATCTCTCCCGAGTTGTCTCCTAAAAACAGGACTTCATCAACTTGATCCAATTTTTTAACAAAATCCCGGTATTGTTCTTTTGCAAAACCGATCTCCATACTGTATTTTAGTTCTTCATCTATATTAAAAGATCTTCTGATACCCAGGTCAATTATATTACCGGCAACCGATATTCTAAATGCCTTATAAAGCCGGTCTCCATTCTCATCAATCAATTCCTTCAAACGGGGATACAGTTGGAGCGCAAGGTCGTTGGACTGCCTTTTTGCCTCTTTGAACGGATCATCGTTCTTCATAAGCTCATAAGTTTTCAATACAACATGAGTAGAGTTTTCTGCTGGTGTAGCAGTCCGGTCAAAACCCTTTACATAATCCATAAGCTTATATAATATTTCATGCTGAGCATCTTCATCAATTCCACCCATTTTCATACAGGATACCGCCTGCTTTAAATAACAATGCACACAATCAATGCTTACCCTCAATCTCTGGCTCAACTCCTTTTGATTTTATATACATTTATATACTCTGCATCTATATAATATATTCGGCTTTTTTTTCAGGCCTGGAATCCAGCTCTGCCTTCTTTCTCTCATAACCGGGCCGTCCCATAAGGGCATAGGTAGCTATTTTGCCTTCTTCCACTCCGGGTTGATCGAAGGCGTTTATGTTCAGGAGTTCTGCAACAAAGGCAGTTTCTACCTCCAACATGTACAGAAGCTGGCCAATAGTAAACGCATTTACCTCAGGTAACATAATGGTCCTGTTCATTCTCTTTGCTTTGTACAGCGCATACTCGGTGGCCATCTGTTCGGCCTGGATAAGCTGGTTCATGGTATGCCCTCCAAGGAAAGAAACTCCTGACATTTTCTCATAGGCCTTTGGAATATGAACTTCATTACGATATTTACCAACTGTCAAAAAGGTAATTACTTTATCAAAGGGTCCCTCCGTATACAGCTGTATCTGGGAATGCTGATCAGTTACTCCAAGAGCTTTAACCGGTGTTTGCCCCACATACACTTCATTCCCGTCAAGATCCACTTTTTTACCAAGGCTTTCAGCCCACAGCTGAGCATACCAGTCAGCCATATATTTCAATGAATCAGCATAGGGCATCATCACCGATATGTTTTTACCCTGTTCCATAGCAATATATTGCAGAACAGCAGCCATGTACGCAGGATTTTTAAATACGTCTTCCTGACTGCACAGCTCGTCCATGTACGCTGCCCCTGCAAGCAATTCTTCAATATCAATACCACATACAGCTGCCGGCAGAAGCCCTACAGGTGAAAGCTCAGAAAATCTTCCTCCAACTCCGGCAGGAATATAGAAAGTTTTAAATCCCTCTTCCCGGGCAATTTGAATCAAATTGCCTTTTTCCATATCGGTAGTTGCTATAATGTGGTCTCTGTAATTATCTCCTATGACCTCCTTTAGCATATCCCTGACTATTAGAAATTGCGCCATAGTCTCAGAAGTATTACCCGATTTGGTTACCACATTAAATACCGTACTTTTTACATCAATAATATCAAACAATGCCTGCATTCTCTCCGGATCAACATTGTCCACTACATAAAACCTGGGGCCACCTCTTTTTTCTCTTGGTATTTCATTGTAATGAAGATGGTTAAGAGCCTGATGCACAGCTATGGGGCCCAAAGCAGAACCACCGATGCCCAGTAGCACAAAGCACTCAAATTTTTGCCTTACCCCGTCAGCGGTAGCCAGTATATCCTTAACCACTTCCTCCTGTGTATAGGGCAGTTCCCTCCATTGGGTCTTACCAATCTTTCGTTTATGGTTAAGTTTTTCATTGGCAGCCTTAATTTGCTGCTCCAGTGCTGTAATTTGGGCTTTGCTTATCCCCCATTCTTCCCCGAGCATATCGGACATCATATTATTAAAATCAAAACGTATTCTCATTGATTCTTTCCAATTATTATCTTCAAATCTCTTCATGTGTCTCATACTCCTTCCTATTACTGATACAGATTAAACAATATATTTTCAATAAACGGTTGCATCACTCAGTATTTTAACCGCTTATATGTATCCCTCTACCAACAACTTGCTTTCCATTGCTTTCTCGACAAATTGATGAACACGGATAAAAACCAGTTGTTTCTCTGAATCATTCAATATGTAATGCCCAGACTTTGGAAAAAACTGAATTTCCTTTTTACGGCTGGAAACATTATCGAATATATAATAGGCACCGGACCAGTTAAATATCTTATCCCTTTTACTTTGAATAACCAAAAGAGGGCAATAAAGCTTACTCAGCTTCCTTTTTGCCTGATTAACCAGCTTATTAAAGCTAAACAGATTATATAAAGTTGATATAACCATACGGTTTGCTTTGGAATGGCCTTTCTCCCCCAGCTCACAGCGCAGCATATCAACAAACCTTCTAAAATCTGAAATAAATATTGGAGCATTTATGGTTATCAAAGCATCAACCCCGTATTTCTCAGCCAAATGAATCCCTATCAACCCTCCAATAGAATACCCGATAATGACAACGGTATAACAGGTTTTCATAAATTCAACAAGCTTTTTTTCAGCATAGTCCAGCCATTCAATATAGATATTGGGATTCACACCGTTCCAGGAATCAAAACTCATTGCCGGAGTATAGCAATAAGTTACATAGCCCTGTTTCTCCATATAAGAAGCCAAGGTATCATCCCCGTCACAGCCGCCATTTGTCTCATGGATTATAAAACATCCAATACGTTTACGGTTTTTCGCGAATAAAGCCACGTACTGCCCTCCCCTCCAACTTCATGATCCAGTGATAAGGGTTTCATCTTAAGCTTTCCCTGCATAGTCATGTCTTAACAGCCGGCTACTCTCCTATGATTTTCACCAGTACCCGTTTCCTCCGTTTTCCATCAAACTCACCGTAAAAGATCTGTTCCCACGGTCCCAGATCCAGCCTACCGTCAGTAATTGCTACAACCACTTCCCTGCCCATTATAGTCCGCTTCAGATGAGCATCGGCGTTATCTTCAAACACATTATGACGATATCGGGAATATGGCTTTTCGGGAGCTAAGCCTTCCAGCCATTCTTCAAAATCCTGATGAAGGCCCGGTTCATCATCATTTATAAACACACTGGCCGTTATATGCATGGCATTGCACAAAAGCAATCCCTCTTTAATACCGCTTTCATTGACGCAGTCCTGCAATGTATCGGTTATATTAATAAAGGCCCGCCTTTTGTTTACCTCAAACCACAGTTCTTTTCTGTAACTTTTCATGAACATCAGCTCCTTTCATCAGGTTTCTATCTCAACGGTTCATTAACCATTACCCTGACATGCCATTGCCCGTTTCGATACGATGCCATAACCGCACCATGATGGTCATTGCGCAGAACCCTGACACCCCTTTGCTCCAGTCTTTGCAGCACCTGAGAATGAGGATGTCCAAAACTGTTTTTGCCAACCTGGATTATGGCAAGCTGCGGCTTTACAGCTTCAAGCCATTCATCAGCAGTTGAGGTATTACTGCCATGGTGTGCCACCTTTAATACATCCACATTACCGTTCCATTCAGGAGCCAGATATTGTTCCACGTCGCTCTCTATATCACCGGTAAATAGTACACCGGTACCTTGATACCGTAAAAGCAGCAGCAAGGATCTGTTGTTGTCACCTTTGCTTAAAAGAGTTTGCACCTTCTCAGGCTCCTTGGGAGGATACATAACCTCCAGCCATACATCTTTACCAATTCTATATGAAAACCCTTCATGAGCATATATATTCCGGATACCATTTTTTGCTACAAGCTCCTTTATCCTGACATAGTTTTCATTGTCTTCACCCGGCGGATACTCCATAAACGCTTTAACCGGAATGCTTTCAAGTACTGATACCAGCCCTTCTATATGATCATTATGGGCATGAGACATAACAACCAGATCCAAATTCCAAACACCATTCTTTAACAAAAAGGGTACTACAACATCTTCTCCTACGTCAAATGTCCCCGTATAACCGGCTGAATGTTTACCTCCCCCGTCTATCAAAATATGTCTTTCATCAGGTGTCCGGATATATATACAATCACCCTGTCCGACATCCAGAAAGACTATATACAGATCGTTGTCTATAATGGGAACTAATATGCTCACTGCTAATGCCGCTATGATTAAACCGCAGCACCATAGCAAAGGATATCTGATACCCAAAGGCCTGTTCTGTGACAGGAACCAAAATACCAGGTAATAGCATGTCATAAAAATAAGCGACGGCGAAATAACACGAACAAAGGTCCAGGGCAAAGCAGCAAAAATTTCGTTGCCTTTTATTAGCAGAGCACAGAGAAGTTTTATCAAAGGAGCCATCAGCCTGCCTAAAACCGGTATAACCATAGCTCCTGTTATCATTACAAACCCCAGCATGACTAAAAACCCTGACAGAGGAACCAGAATCAGATTGGCAAGTACGGCAATAATTGAAAAAGTGTTGAAATAATAGGCAATAAGGGGCCATACTCCCAGCTGGGCTGACATGGTAACCGACAGACCTGAAGCTATCTTCCTCGGTAAAAAGCTTAATATATTTTCAAAGTACCTGTAATAGAAAACTATACCTATAACAGCCCCGAATGAAAGTTGAAAACCTACCTCAAACAAGTCCATAGGGCGAAACAGCAATATTAACAATGCAGCTGCAAAAACATTGTTAAGCGTATCCGACTGCCGTCCTGCCACCCTGCTGCCTAAAACCAATACAGCCATAATGGTAGCACGCATTACCGACGGAGCAGCCCCTACCAGTGCGCAATACAGACTTAAGATACCAGTTACAAACACAAAAGCCTGTTTTTTTGTCAGGTGGAGAAGCCGAACAATTCCGTTCAGCGCCATTAATATAAACCCTAAATGCAGGCCTGATATGGCCAGTACATGGGATAACCCGGTTTTTTGGAAATCCTGCTGGATCTGTACGGGAAGCAGCCACTTCTGCCCAAGCAGCATGGTTTTTAAAAGCTCCCCTTCACGTCCACCGACATTGCTGTCCAGCACCTTCCCGGCCCGGGTTCTTAAGGTGTGAAGCCAGGATTGAGGAACAGATACCCTGGCAACTCCTGTTTTTCTTATACCATACTCATCCACCGCCATGGTATTAAAAATACCACGCCTCTGCAGATAAGCTCTGTAATCAAAACCACGGGGATTACGCTGCCCCGGAGGCTGCTGCAGTAACCCTCTGACTTCTACAATGTCCCCGAAGTAAAAACGTATCCTCTGACCTGGTTGAGCATTGTGATAGACGGTTACCTGAACCTTGGTTTTTACGTCCATTTGCCAGTCCCGTCCGGCCACAGAGAACACATTTACTACATAAACATCCCGCCCATCCATATATCTGGGGCTATCTACTATCTGTCCCTTAATGCTCACGCTTGTGCCGGTAAAGTTATCAAGCGGATTCTTAACGTTCAAACTTGTTTGCGCAGTTATGATGCCCATCAGTCCAAAAGCTACCATTATCAGGATAAAACCGGAACCATTTTTGTTAACCGAAAACCATGCCGCCAAACTCAGTAAAAAGGCAGCAGTCCAAAATAATAATACAAACTTTTTATTTACCGCAACTCCAACTAAAATTCCGATGATATAGGCAAAGGTAATCCAAATAACTGGACGCTTTACCCGAATCAACAAGAATCTCTAAACTCCTTCATAGCTTATTTTTCTACAAAATTTACGGTTATATATCAAATATTAGCATATTTTATCTGAGAAATAAAGAAAAACTAAAGATAATTTTTTGACCGGCCTATGATTTTTGGCTGGTTTGATGTATAATTAACAATAAGATTGATATACGGGGAGTGGTTATCATTAAAACCGGAGCAGCAAAAATAGCGCCACAGCAGCATCCTTTGGTTTTCAGCAACTCGAAGTATCATCATCTGGCCTTTGACCAGGTATATGAACATATTATCAGCTTTATCAAGCAGGCCCCATATTTCGAATATCGTCTTTCCATAGGTACGGACTCTCAGGTCTGCAAGCAAACATTGTTTGTCACAGCAATTCATCTTCACAGAATTGGCAGGGGCGCTACTGGCTTCATCACAAAACATATTATTCCAAGACCTATTCATAGCCTTAGAGAAAAAATATATTATGAAACTGCCAGAACTCTGGAAATTGCATCATTGTTTACAGATGAAAGAATTGAAGGAATAATTGAATGCTTGGTAAAGCATTCCGGCCGTTCAGGGGATATACACTTTGAATTTCATTTGGATATAGGTACCAGAGGTGCCACCAGGGATTTAATAAATGAAATGGTGGCTATGGCTAAAAGTACTGCTTTTGAACCAAAAATTAAGCCTGAAAGCTATGCTGCAAGCTGCTACGCTAACCGGTATACCAAGGATTCCCATATAAATGAGATGTAACAAAAATTAGCTTTCTGTATTTTCTCTTTTATTGCAAAATAAGTATGTAAACATTATAATAACAAAAAAGAGGAACCCAAAAAAGAAAAAGGAGGAAAAGCCAGTGAGCATCAAACCCTGCCGGCCAAAATGGAAAGGTACTATGACAGACCGGGAACGATTTAATGCCCAGATGCATTACAAACCCATTGACAGGTGCTTCAATATGGAATTTGGCTACTGGGACGAAAACTTCAAAGAATGGTCAATATTCGTGGAAAACGGTATAACAAATAACCGTGAAGCCGATATTTTCTTTAATTTTGATCGAATTGAGGTCATAAGAGGCAATGTTTGGATGTCTCCTCCCTTTGAAGTACGTGTTGTAGATGAAACTCCAACCAGTAAAATACTTATCAACGAAGACGGGCTCCTTGCAGAGGTCCCAAAAGACGGACATGATACCATCCCCCATTTCATTAAATCATCCATTGTAACACCCGAGGACTGGAAAAGATGCAAGGAAGAACGCTTCAGAAGAGATGATCCGGCTCGAAAAGTGGATATTGAAGCGCTCAAAAAAATTCATCCTACGGACAGGGATTATCCTCTGGGGGTAGATACGGGTTCCATGATTGGTAAAATACGTGATATGCTGACATTTGAAGGCCTGGCATATGCCTGTTATGACTACCCCGACATGGTAGAGGATATGGTAGAGACCTGCTGCGTTCTGGTGGAAGATTTTTTGGATCAGGTGCTGCCCCACTTCGATTTTGATTTTGCTTCCGGCTGGGAAGATATATGTTTTAAAAACGGACCAATAGTATCGGTAGATTTTTTTAAAAACGTTGTAGTTCCACGTTATAAACGAATCAATAAAAAACTCAAGGAAGCCGCTATAGATATATGGTACACCGACTGTGACGGTGACGTTCGACCCCTCTTACCCTATTTCCTTGAAGGCGGAATCAACTGCCTGTTCCCCTTTGAAGTCAATGGATGCAGTCATCCTAAAGAACTGCTGGACGAGTACGGAAAGGAATTAAGGATCATGGGAGGGGTAGACAAAATTGAACTCGGCAAAGGGAAAGATGCCATAAAAGCCTATCTTGAAACCCTTATACCACTTGTGGAAAGAGGCGGATACATTCCCTTCTGTGACCACCGATGTCCACCCAATGTCAAGGAAGAAGACTATCTCTACTACCTGGACCTGAAGGAAGAAATGTTTGGCATGAAATAGATATCTATAAATATATGGTTGATTATAATAGAAAAAGCCATGGGATATCAATAAATACTCCATGGCTTTTTTGCTGTGCACTACTCATAAACCATCATATCGATCTTGTCTCGTTTCTCAGCCATTCTCTTTCATCTTCCTCCAGGAACGGAGACAAAATCCGGTATACCATTTCATGATAGTCATTGAGCCATATTTTCTCATCATCGCTTAAAAGATCGGCATCGATTCCGTCAAGATCGATGGGACAATAGGTAACCGGCTCAAATTTAATAAATTCTCCAAATTCGGTCTCACAGTCTTCTACCACCAGCATCTCGTTTTCTGTACGGATACCATACTGGCCTTCAATATATATCCCAGGTTCATTGGTTATAATCATACCTTTTTCCAGTTTAACGGTGTTTGGAACCTGGCTCATACGCTGTGGACCTTCATGTACGTTGAGGAAATATCCTACCCCATGACCGGTACCGCACTTATAATCAATACCAACTTCCCATATAGGCAGTCTTGCCAGTATATCAACATTGGAACCTGTAACCCCGTATAGCATTCTTGCCTTTGCCAGGTTAATATGTCCCTTAAGGACCAGCGTAAAATCCCTGCGCTGCACATCGGTTATTGATCCCAAAATTATTGTACGGGTTATATCGGTTGTTCCTCCCAGATATTGACCGCCGGAATCGATAAGCAGCATACCTTCTTGATCCAGTTCATAACAGGTTTCGTCGGTAGCCTGATAGTGCATCATGGCTGCATGATCTTTATAAGCCGCAATGGTGGCAAAGCTGGGACCTATGAAGTTCTCCTGCTGCCGCCTGAATTCCTCCAGTTTTTCCGCTACAGTAATCTCGGTAATTTTTTGCTTACCCAAATTGCAATCCAGCCAGTAGAGGAATTTTACCATGGCCACTCCGTCAGAAATATGGGCTTTCTTAAGATTTTCTATCTCCACCTCATTTTTTACTGCCTTCAACCGGGTTGTTATATTTGTATCCTCAACCTTTATACATTCACCGGTTATCGCATCGTAAAGCCAACTGTTGGTTCTGTCAGGATCAAGAAGTATTTTATCATTAGCCTTTAATTTGGCCAGATAATCATATACCCGCGCGTAATCCTCCACAGTTACACCGTTATCCTCCAGTGTACTCCTTACTTCATCCGAAACCTTGCTCCTGTCTATAAAAAGCCATGCCCGGGTATCTGAAACCAGCGCATGGGCCATTGCAACCGGATTATAAGCCACATCGCTGCCCCGAATATTATACAGCCATGCAATATCATCCAGACTGCATATCAAATGGTAGTTAACACCTTTCTTAGCCATCTCTTCACGAACCTTGCTCAACTTCCGGGCTGCAGTCAGCCCTGCAAATGCCACGTCATGATTAAATACAGGCTCACTGGGTGCTGATGGCCGATCCTCCCATATATCGTCTACAAGATCATATTCTTTGATGATATTTATTCTTTTCTGTGAAAGCTTGTTCTCCATTTCCCTGACCCTGGAGGCAGGAAATACTTCACCGCATATTCCAATACGGCTATTTTCCGGAAGGCTTTGTTTTAACCATTCAATATAGTCGGGGACACCCGGCATCCCCATTTTAAACAACTTTATACCGGTCCCTTTAAGCTGTTCTTCAGCCTGTATAAAGTACCGTCCATCGGTCCACAGACCGCCTGTATCCCTGGTTATCACTAAAGTTCCGGCTGAGCCGGTAAAACCCGACAGCCATTTCCTGCTCTGCCACCGGGGCGCCACATACTCGCTCATGTGAGGGTCAGAACTGGGTATAACATATGCATCCATATTCATTTCTGCCATCTTTTGCCGAAGTCTTTGAATTCTTTCCCTGACATCCATCAGCATGCACCTCCTCATACCATATACATAACATATGATTTAACCCCTGCCCTTACGAAAAACTAAAACTCCTCTAAACTGTAAAACAGGTCTCCTCCCTCAACCACACCATCATTTCACCGGGTTGCCGGTTACTCCATGTGTAGTATGGAATTGCTTTTACCTCCACCTGTTTATATCGGTTTTCATTGAAACTGTATATCCGGTCATGATCCCAATCTTCCAGATAATACGCCTTAAAATTAACAACAACCACTCCGTTTAAGAATTCCTCATCATATACTTCATTAAATTTTACATCCCTTGGAACTACAATATTGTGCAGTCCTTTATAGTTATCTGCTTCTTCCACACAGTATACAACAGGTCCACGTTGTACAGCAACTTTTCCCGCATTTTCGCGCACCTTTGGATTGGCCCGTACCAGTTTTGCCTTCATGGGATAACATACATCAATTTTGTCACCCGGCTTCCATAGCCTTTTTATCTTCACATAACCTTTTTGAAGGTTTTTATCTATATCTATTGGGTGACCATTTACACTCACACAAGGATCCGAGCACCAGGATGGAACACGCACTGCTATTGTAAATTCGCCCGAATAATCAGGGTTTACTTTAATCGATATATCCCCATCCCATGGATAACGGGTGTTAACATCAAGACCAACCTTTCCGTCACCAAGGGGTATATCCGCACTGTTATCGGCAAAAAGATGAATATATATCTCACCATCATCGGAAACAGAATACATATAATCACCGATTGAGGTGTAGAACCGGCTGACGTTGGCAGGACAGCACGCGCAGTCATACCAGCCGGGACGCTGTATTTTTACATGCTTATGATCATTCCTGTTATCGCATACCTCCGGATGCACCTCTAAAGGATTTACATAGAAAAACTTCTTTCCATCAAGGGATATACCGCTTAATATGCCGTTATATATTGCTTTCTCCATCACATCAGAGTATTTGCTGTCGGGATCCAGTTGAAGCATCCTGTGAGCAAAAAACACAAGGCCGATGGATGCACAGGTTTCACCGTACACGGTATCATTAGGCAGGTCATAGTCAAAGGAAAAGGATTCACCATAGCTTTGGGAACCTATCGCAGCAGTTATATACATCCTCTTTTTCGTAGTATTGTCCCACAGTTTTTTCAACACATCAAAGAGTTCCTGATCCTGCGTCTCCCTTGCTATATCAGCCATACCCGCATACAAATACATTGCCCTGACTGAATGACCTTCAGCGGTAGTTTGCTCCCTCACCGGAAGATGAGCCTGCCAATATCTGTATCCCAGCTCACCCCTGTCGCCCATGGTGGATATCTCCCGTTCATTTCTTTCTTTCGCTTCCATCTTAAAGAAATGAGGTTCTGTCCCACGCTCATCAATGAAAAATTTTGAAAGCTTTAAATACTTTTCGTCGCCGGTTACCTTATACATCTTAACCAAAGCAAGTTCTATCTCCGGGTGTCCGGGATACCCCTTCTTTTTCCCCGGTTCGGGTCCCAAAACTGTCATTATGTGATCGGTGAATTTACTCATTATATCGATAAGACTGGTTTTGCCCGTTGCCCTGTAGTAGGCCACGGCGGCTTCCATCATGTGTCCCGCACAGTAAAGCTCATGCCAATCCCTTAAGTTTACCCATTTTTTATCAGGCTGGCTTATACTGAAATATGTATTGAGATAACCGTCCGGTTCCTGAGCCCTGCCAATCAGATCGATAAGCTCATCCAGAGTTTTTTCCAGTTCAGGATCCGGCTTTAAAAGCAGGCTGTAGCTTGCCGCTTCAATCCATTTTGCCACATCACTGTCCTGGAATATCATCCCGTAAAATTCTCCCTTTTGTTCCCCTGACGCTATCCTGAAGTTGACTATTGCATTGCTTTTGGGAACCCCCTCCGCCTCATCATTAAGTATGCTGTATTGATAGGGAATGGTTTCATTTACTATAAAATCCTGTATACGCCCCAGCAGCCCGTCCTTTATTTCCACATTCTGCATATCAACACTATGAAGCGGGGTTAATTTCACAGCAAACACCTCCTAATAAATAAAAAACCATCTGGTTTAAAAGGATGTATGCTCGGTTCTGGCAATGATCTCGTTCTGCAGTTCGGGGGTAAGATTACAGAAATAATCACTGTAGCCGGCCACCCGTACGATAAGATTTCTGTGTTTATCTGGGTTATTTTGGGCATCAATCAGGGTTTCTCTGCTGATCACATTAAATTGAATGTGATGTCCATCATATCTAAAATAGGTTCTTATAAGACTGGCCAGCCTGTCAATCCCTTCCTGACCCTCAAGCAAGCCGGGGAAGAATTTAAGATTTAAAAGAGTTCCTCCGGTTCTTAAGTGATCCATTTTAGCTGCCGATTTGATAACACCTGTAGGTCCCTTTTTATCAGCACCCTGAACGGGAGAAATTCCTTCCGACAAGGGCACACCTGCTTTTCTGCCGTCGGGAGTAGCCCCTGTAACCGAACCAAAATACACATGGCATGTTGTAGGAAGCATATTTATCCTGTAATAACCGTTCTTGGTATTATTCCTTCCGTTTATAGTGTCATAATAGGCGTTAAAGACACTTCTCATAATTTCATCGGCCCTGTCATCATCATTTCCATATCTCGGCGTTCTGTTTAAAAGCAGCTGCCGGATATCTTCCCTGCCCTGGAAGTTCTTCCCTAATGCCTCAAGCAGCTCTGCCATATCCAGATTCTTTTCTTCGAACACATGATATTTTATGGCTGACAGACTGTCGGTAATGCTGCCAATACCCACTCCCTGGATATAGGTTGTGTTATACCGCGCTCCTCCTGCATTGTAATCCTTACCTTTTTCTATACAATCGCTTATAATGATGGAGAGAAAAGGGGCAGGCATGTACAGAGCATATAGCTTCTCGATAATGTTATTTCCCTTTATTTTTATATCAATGAAATGGTTAAGCTGTTTTTTATACGCATTAAACAGGTCATCATAGGATTTAAAGCTTGTGGGATCCCCCGTTGCAAGACCGATCCTTTTACCCGTCCTGGGATCAATACCATTGTTAAGGGTTACCTCCAGTATCTTGACAAGGTTAAAATATCCTGTGAGGATATAACTCTCTTTTCCAAAAGCTCCCGTTTCCACACAGCCGCTGGTACCTCCGCACCTTGCGTCCTCAATTGACTTGCCCTGTCGGAGTAATTCTTCGACCACCGCATCTGCATTGAATACCGATGGCTGCCCCCAACCCTTTCTTATAACCTCGCAAGCCCGTTTCAAAAACCTGTCGGGGCTCTTTTTACTCAGCTGAATGTTGGAACTGGGCTGTAACAGTTTCATCTCATCAATAACATCAAGCAGCATATACGAAACCTCGTTCACACCATCGG